>NZ_NEJJ01000011.1:0-236094 GCF_002113045.1 Pseudomonas sp. B26(2017)
GGCAGGGGTGACGGTGGTGTTTCCGCCGGCGCAGCAGCAGGAACTGCGCGGGTTGTTGGGGAATATCCGGGCGGGACTGGGCGGGGTGTCGGCGGGGAGTCTGGTGAAGACGGAAGGGATGGGATTGGTGGTGGTTTTGGTGCAGGTGGTGAATTTGGTGGGGGTTATCAAGGAAACGTTCCGACAGTCAAAAAACAAACGAACGATCGGGCCGATTTTGTCTGCCGTTGCGGCGACTGGGGCGGCTGGATTCACTGCGGCGCAAAGTCTCGCTGATACGGCTTTGAAAGCTCGTAGCGCTGCGCTTATTGCTGCGCTTCAACCCCATGCCATGCAGCATGTACATGTGCAGATGGGCAAGTTGCATGTTGGGTTAGGCATGTTCACTTACGGCCTTGGCCTAGTGTCCTCAGCAATTAGTCTCAAAAATCAAATTGAAAGCTGGCAGCAGGCAATTCGCACTGGCAACTATTCGGCGCAACGTGCAGCCACGTTGGCGACATTAGGTGCTGGTGGAATGACGGCTGTAAATGCTTACGGTTTAAGCAACACCTTACACGCTGGCTACACTGTTTTTTCCGCACCAAATAAGGCTGCACGAACGGTTGCATGGGCCGCCGCCGGCACACGCCTTTCTACCGTATTTTTTCGGTTCAATCTTGCCGGTGCCTTGTTCACCGTTTTTGAGCTCAATGGCACCTGGCTGTTCAACCGCTACAACCTTAGCGCCCACGACAAGTGGCTGAAAATCACGCCTTGGAGCCGGGACACGGAAATGCGCGGTGATCACTCACTGGATGACTATCAAAGCTATCTGGCCTTTCTGATCCACGCACCTTATGCGCAACTTGGCCCAAATCCGTACGACTCCTGGCTGAAAAACGTGTTGTTCAAAGCCAAACCCAGCGATATCCACCTGGTGCTGCCAAGACTGACGTTGAGTGATCTCCTGCCTCCTTTGGGAGGCCAGTCGAAATATCGATTAGGTATCGGCGCGCACCGTATTTCCATTCCCTTGCATAGCCGAGGAACGCCGCGAGAGCGCAAGGAAGTGATCAGCGACGAGATTTTAAGCAGCCTGCGCATCGTCCAGTCATCGCCCGAGTGGTTGATTCTCTGTCTTCAGTACCCGGTGGATCCCGATTCTGAATTCAGCCCTGCGAAGGAAACGCTGGAACTGGCGGTTTGCATTCAAAAACAGAACGACAAAGGCGAGTGGGCCGCGCGTACACGCGTCATACATCTAGACCCAAGAGATGAAGGGCATTTCGCTGTAGTTGCGCCTCAACTCGTCAAGGAGAACCCGCCAATGTTGCTGGTTGAAACCCAATTTTTGGAGCGACCAGAACATGCCGAATAACTCCTATCTGCCTGCATACCCACTACAAACTAAGCAATCTAAAAAAGCTGGAGATATCGAACCGTTTCCGAGCGGAAACATCACCTATCTCGCCCCCTTACCGATGCCAACATCCATGCCGCCCTACAGCCCATATATCGGCGAGTTGAATGGCGTTTTTTTGGACTTCGGCTCGGGTGGGCCACAAGTTTTTATGTGTCAGATGACTTTAGGCGGCCCATTAACAATGACCTTTATGTGGTCCGTCTTGCTGCCTGTTTTTAGTTTTTGTTTTGGTCTCGTGTTGGGTTACGACTGGCTGTATTCCTGGGAGTTTGCGGAGGAATTATTTTTTCCGTCATCAAAACTGGGATTGCTGACCGCATTTGCAATGCTGTCCATAGGACTGGCCGTCTGGCACCACAACCACAAAAAACGCGCCTCAATCATCCCGACCCGCTTCAACCGCCAACGCCGCGAAGTCTGCTTCATGCCCGAAGGCGCCACTGATCCGGTCTTCGTCCCCTGGGAATCCCTCTCCGCCTGGATCATCGAAGCCCAGGGCGCTACCCAATACGGGATTCACCGCCAATACGGCATGGGAATCGGCTTCTACGAAGGCGAAACCCTCACCAGCCTCGAATTCCAATGCGCCGGCCTGCCGCTCGCCATCAGCCATTGGGAAGCCATTCGTGGCTACATGGAATACGAAATCCACGACCTCAAATCGATCCAGGACCTGCAAGACCTGCAAGGCCCAGACGACCCACCCCACGAAGGCCTGCACACCTTCCGCAATGCCCGCGCACGCATGCACCAGCAGATCCGTGAAGGTTCACGCACTCGGCTGTCCGGGTTTTTCTGGTACCTCTATCACGTCATGACCTTGTGGACGATTCCCAACCGCCTCGTCGAATGGGAAGTGCGCCGTCTCGAACGGATCGGCAAGCAAGCACTGCCCGAGGCCATGCGCCAATGGTCGGAGCCGCTGCCGAAAGAGCAGTGGGCCAAACCGAGTGAAGAGTTGCTGCGGCTGAGCGAGCAGGTACGTCAACTGCAAAAGCGCCAGCCGCATCGGCCGATCACCGAGATCTTTGCTGAGGTGCAGCGATAGCCTCGGAAGCAGTGAGGGACAGTTTGGCGAGACGTGCTTCCCACCCTCTCTGCTAGTATTCGCCCCACTGCCTTACGGAGACTCCCCATGACAGAACCCATCCGTCTGACCCAATACAGCCACGGCGCCGGTTGTGGCTGCAAGATTTCGCCCAAGGTGCTGGAGGTGATTCTGGCCGGCAGCGGGGCGCAGAACCTTGATCCGAAACTGTGGGTCGGCAACGCGTCGCGCGATGATGCGGCGGTGTATGAAATCGATGCCGAGCGCGGGGTTGTCTCGACCACGGATTTTTTCATGCCGATCGTCGATGACCCGTTTGATTTCGGCCGCATCGCTGCCACCAATGCGATCAGTGACATCTACGCCATGGGCGGCGATCCGCTGATGGCGATTGCGATCCTCGGCTGGCCGGTCAATGTGCTGGCGCCGGAAGTCGCGCGAGACGTGATTCGCGGCGGACG
The DNA here is from genome assembly GCF_002113045.1 of Pseudomonas sp. B26(2017). Taxonomy (NCBI): domain Bacteria; kingdom Pseudomonadati; phylum Pseudomonadota; class Gammaproteobacteria; order Pseudomonadales; family Pseudomonadaceae; genus Pseudomonas; species Pseudomonas sp. B26(2017). The sequence goes on from NZ_NEJJ01000011.1 coordinate 2,915, forward strand.
CGCGGTGTGCGATGCGGCGGGGATTGCGTTGGCCGGCGGGCATTCGATCGATGCGCCGGAGCCGATTTTCGGGCTGGCCGTCACGGGGCTGGTGGAAAAGCGCTTCATGAAACGCAACGACACCGCCACCGCCGGTTGCCTGCTGTACCTGACCAAACCATTAGGCATCGGCATCCTCACCACCGCCGAAAAGAAGGGCAAGCTGCGCCCCGACGACATCGGCGTGGCCCGGGACTGGATGTGTACGCTGAACAAGCCCGGCAGCCGTTTCGGCAAACTGGCCGGGGTCACCGCCATGACTGACGTCACCGGGTTCGGGCTGCTCGGGCATCTGGTGGAGATGGCCGACGGCAGTCACCTGACAGCGCGGGTTTTTTATGATCGGGTGCCGCGTCTTTCGAGCATCGAGTACTACCTCGAACAGGGCTGCGTGCCCGGCGGCACTCTGCGCAATTTCGACAGTTATTCGAGCCGGGTCGGACGGGTGCAGGAATTGCACAAACGGGTGCTGTGCGATCCGCAGACCAGCGGCGGTCTGCTGGTGGCCGTCACCCCCGAAGGCAATGCAGAATTTCTCGCCGTCGCTGCCGAACTCGGCCTCGCGCTTGAGCCGATCGGTGAATTGATCGGGCGACAGAGCCACGCGGTCGAGGTGAATTGATGGCCGCCGACTTCACCGACTACCGCGACATCTTCCTCAACGACCGGCCACTGATGGATGCCCGTGCGCCGGTCGAGTTTCACAAGGGCGCGTTCCCCGGTGCGGTCAATCTGCCGCTGATGAACGACATCGAGCGGCAGAGAATCGGCACTTGCTACAAGCATCACGGTCAGCAAGCCGCCATCGAGCTGGGCCATCAATTGGTGTCCGGGTCGGTCAAGGCCGAACGTATTCAGGCATGGGTGGATTTTGCCCGGGCGCATCCCGAGGGTTATCTGTATTGCTTTCGTGGCGGTCTGCGTTCGCAGATCGTGCAGCGTTGGCTCAAGGACGAGGCCGGCATTGACTACCCGCGAGTCGGTGGTGGTTACAAGGCGATGCGCGGCTTCCTGATCGACACCCTTGAACAGGCAACGGCCCAGTGTGATTTCGTGTTGCTGGGCGGCATGACCGGCACGGGCAAGACCGAAGTGCTGGTGCAACTGCGCAACGGCATCGATCTTGAAGGGCATGCCAATCATCGTGGCTCCAGCTTTGGCAAACGCGCCACCGGCCAGCCGTCAAACATCGATTTCGAGAACCGGCTGGCCATCGACTTTCTGAAAAAACGTGCCGCCGGCATTGATCAGTTTGTACTTGAGGATGAAAGCCGGGTGGTCGGCAGCTGCGCGTTGCCGTTGCCGCTGTATCAGGGCATGCAGCAATACCCGATGGTCTGGCTGGAGGACAGTTTTGAAAACCGTGTCGAGCGGATCCTGCGTGACTATGTGGTGGATTTGTCCGCCGAGTTCTGCGCTGTGCATGGGGACGAAGGCTTTGCGCTGTTTTCCGAGCGATTGCTGGCCAGCCTGGACAATGTGCAGAAGCGCCTGGGCGGCGAGCGGCATCGGCGGATGTTGCTCCTGATGGAAGAAGCGCTGGCAGAGCAGGGCCGCAGTGGTGCGGTGGATTTGCATCGGGGCTGGATCGAGGGGTTGCTGCGCGAGTATTACGATCCGATGTATGTATTTCAGCGTGAGAAGAAGGGCGGCCGGATCGAGTTTGTGGGGGAGCGCGGAGCGGTCGTCGAATATCTGAGTCAGCGGATGAGCCGGAACCCCTGAAGGGCTCCGACCCGGCTGCCCACTGCTCACGTCGGACAGCTTTCCTGGCCGTTATCCAGCCCCTGTTTGTAGCTGTGGCTCTGCAGGCTGGCCTTGCCGTTGTGCCAGGTCAGCGTCAGCACATACAGCGAGTCGTAATCGCTGGATTCCCAGTCATCGGTGATTTTCTGTTTTCCGCCTACCGCGTTGCCGGCAACCTTGTTGATCAATTCAGGAAGGTAGCCGTGTGACCACGCGGTATAGATGGTCGAGTTGTGGTACTTGTCGTTGGTCAACTCGCGGGCGAGGTCACTGGTATCGTTGGCCGAAAATTCGATGTTCACCGGCAGGCCGAGTTTGATCGCGGCGGGGCTGATGGTCATCAGCGGGCGGATGTAGCTGTAGGAGTTGTCCAGTTCGCCTTCCTCGACATTGCGCGTCGGGTTGGCGGCGAACACATAGTCGGCCTTGCCGAATTTTTCCGGCAGCAGGGTCGACAGGTCGATGGCCCGGTTCAGGCCCTGGCAGTTGAGCTGGCCGAGACCACCGGCGGGTTTCTCCGCGTGGCGCAGGAACACCAGGGTCTGGGTGCCGTCCACCGTTTGCGCGCGGCTTTCGCTGGATTCCAGCGACAGGAACAGCGCGCTGACCGCCAGCAGAGTGGGCAGGGCCACATAGGCGCGGTGTTTGAAGCGTTTGGCGAATTTCATCAAGTTCGTCATGGGATATAGGGTTCTTCAGTCTGTTCGGTTAAGGCTGACAAACCTCTGCACCGGGCTCGCACGCCGGAAGTTTTCCCTGTCATCAATGGCTTGCTTGGAGCCCTCTGAGGCCTGTTTGGTTCGATCCGGCTGCGTGCGCCGCACTTTACCTTTCGGCCCCTGCGATTGAAGGGAAGGTTAATCACAGGATGTTGCGGATTTAAGTAAGCGGGCGGGCGAGGGTGTAAAGAACCCGAGCCATAGGGCTGATCGTGGATTATGCTCAGGCCTTTCATTTTGTGACTGGATGCTACACATGACCGATCTGTCCGCGTTCCCGATCACCCAGAAATGGCCGGCGCAGTACCCTGACTGGATTCAGCTCTATTCGTTGCCGACACCTAACGGCGTCAAGGTCTCGATCATGCTCGAAGAGATCGGCCTGCCCTACGAGCCGCACCGCGTGGGCTTCGACACCCATGACCAGATGTCCCCGGAATTCCTGTCGCTGAATCCGAACAACAAGATCCCGGCGATCCTCGACCCCCACGGCCCCGAGGACAAACCGCTGCCGTTGTTCGAGTCCGGCGCGATCCTGATCTATCTCGCCGACAAGAGCGGCCAGTTGCTCGCCCAGGAAGGCGCGCTGCGCTACGAAACCATTCAGTGGCTGATGTTCCAGATGGGCGGCATCGGCCCGATGTTCGGCCAGCTCGGTTTCTTCAACAAATTTGCCGGCAAGGACTACGAAGACAAACGTCCCCGTGACCGTTACGTCGAAGAAAGCCGGCGCCTGCTCAGCGTACTGAACACCCGTCTGGAAGGGCGCGACTGGATCATGGGCGAGCGCTACACCATCGCCGACATCGCCACGTTTCCGTGGGTGCGCAACCTGATCGGTTTCTACGAGGCGGGCGATCTGGTGGGCATCAATAACTTCCCGAACGTCACCCGGGTGCTGGAGCGCTTCCTGGCGCGGCCGGCCGTCGTGCGCGGCCTGACCATCCCTTCCTGATTTCAGGGTTGTACATCTGATCCTGTGGGAGCTGGCAAGCCAGCTCCCACAGGTCATTGGGTTGTTCTGATGATTATTGCGTCCTGGGTAATGCACTGTTGATTGATCCAGGTTTGTACCTCGATCCTCGCAAGGCATAAGCTTCGCCCCCTACGACTTTCGTCTCATCCGCTGTTTTCAGGAAAGGCCCCATGTCCAGTCAGTTCCCCGAAGCACGTCCACGCCGTCTGCGCCGCAATGCGAGCCTGCGCAGCCTGTTCCAGGAAACCGAGTTTTCCCTCAACGATCTGGTGCTGCCGATCTTCGTCGAAGAAGAGATCGACGACTTCGTGCCGATCAAGAGCATGCCCGGCGTGATGCGCATTCCGGAGCGCAAACTGGCCGGTGAAATCGAGCGTTACGCCCGGGCCGGGATCAAGTCGGTGATGACCTTCGGCGTGTCCCACCATCTGGACGCCAACGGCAGCGACACCTGGCGCGAAAACGGGCTGGTGTCGCGCATGTCGCGGATCGCCAAGGACGCCGTGCCGGAGATGATCGTGATGTCCGACACCTGCTTTTGCGAATACACCGACCACGGCCATTGCGGCGTGATGCACAACCATGAAGTCGACAACGACCAGACCCTGATCAACCTCGGCAAACAAGCGGTGGCGGCGGCGCGTGCCGGTGCCGACGTGATCGCGCCGTCGGCGGCGATGGACGGCCAGGTGCGGGCGATCCGCCGGGCGCTGGACGATGCCGGCTTCACGCAGATTCCGATCATGGCCTACTCGACCAAATTCGCCTCGGCGCTCTACGGCCCGTTCCGCGAGGCCGGCGGCAGCGCGCTGAAAGGCGATCGCAAAAGCTATCAGATGAACCCGATGAACCGCCGCGAGGCCCTGCGCGAATCGTTGCTCGACGAGCAGGAAGGCGCCGACGCACTGATGGTCAAACCGGCCGGCGCGTACCTGGACATCATCCGCGACATCCGCGAAGCCTCGACCCTGCCGCTGGCGGCGTATCAGGTCAGTGGCGAGTACGCGATGATCAAGTTCGGCGCCCAGGCCGGGGCCATCGACGAAGACCGCGTGGTGCGCGAAAGCCTCGGCGCGATCAAGCGCGCGGGTGCGGACCTGATCTTCACCTACTTTGCGATGGACCTGGCATTGGCCGGGATTTAAGCAACACCACAAAACCCAATGTGGGAGCGAGCTTGCTCGCGATATCGGCGTATCAGACAACCCTGCATTGACTGACAGACCGCTATCGCGAGCAAGCTCCCACAGTGGTTTGTGGTGTTCTGAATCAGGTGAAAAACGGACGGATCCCGTGATCACGGAAGTACCGCTCGATCACCTTCGGATCCGCGCTGTTGTCGGCAATCGCCACGTAGGTATCCGGGCGCAACAGGTAAAAGCCATTGCGCCCCAGTCCTGCCGTTTCAAACGCCGGACGCCAGTCGAACACGTGCAGCGGCAAGTGATGTTCATTGCACCAGGCGATCATCTCGTCGCTGGTGTCACCGTACACATGCACCTGCCAGCACGGATGGCGCAACGGCTCGTAATTATCCCCCTCTCCATCATGGGCCCACGGCAAGCGGTCGCCGCCGTGGACGTGCCCGGCCACGCCTTCGCTCAGCGCCATGCCCCGATAGTTGACGGTGATTTGCGACACCGTGCGAAACAGGAATTCGCGGCTGGACTCGAATGAGGCCATTTTCGGAATCAGGAACGGCGCCAGCCGCGTGCGCAGCAGGTCGGCCATGCGCCCTTCGGCGGTGACGAAGCTGAAGACCTTGTCGGTGGTCGACACCAGCCGTCGGGCGAAGGCGATGCGTTCGGTCTCGTAGCTGTCGAGCAGTTGGGGTGTGGCAGCGCCGCCGAGCACTGCCGCGAGTTTCCATGCCAGATTGATCGCATCGCCGATGCCGGTGTTCATGCCCTGACCGCCGGCGGGGCTGTGTACGTGGGCCGCGTCGCCAAGCAGAAACGCCCGGCCCTGGCGAAAGTGATCCGCCACGCGGTGATGCACGCGGTAGGTGGAGAACCAGTTGACGTCCTCGATGTGCACGTTCAGGTGCTCGATGGCGCGATTGCTGACATCAGAAAACTCCAGGGTTTCGGCGCGATCAGCACGTTCGTCGCGCACGGTGCCGATCAGCCGCGCACGGCCTTCGCCGGCCAGCGGGAACACCGCCAGAAAATCCGCTTCGTCCAGATCCAGATGCAACTCGCCGTTGAGCGCCGGGCCGCTGGCCCGCACATCCGCGACATAGAAAATCTGCTGATAAGTGCCGCCGGGAAAACCGGTGTCGAGGGTTTTGCGCACGACCGAGCGGGCGCCGTCACAGCCGGCGAGATAGCAGGCCTGACAGATTTCCTGCTCGCCATCCGGCAGGCGCAAATGCGCGGTGAGGCCGTCGCCGTTTTCCGTGAAGCTTTCCAGCGTCGTGTTGCGCTCGATGGTTACGTCGTAGTCTTCGAGGCGGTCGATCAACAGCCGTTCGTGTTCGTCCTGCGGGTACATTTCCAGAAAGGCATAGGGTGTCAGGCCTTCGCCGATCCGGTTCAGCGGCAGTTGCGCCACGGGTTTGCCCTTGACCCAGAAATTCGCCGCGGCCACCCGATGGCCGTTGCGCACCACTGTGTCGGCCAGATCCAGTTGCCGGTACAGCTCAAGGGTGCGCGCCTGCACCGCCAGCGCCCGCGATGTGGTGCCAGGCGCGGAGGTCTTGTCGATGATGCGCACGCGCACGCCCAGTTTGCTCAGCCACAAGGCCAGCACCAGTCCGGTGGGACCTGCGCCGATGATCAGAACATCACTGCGGTTCATGGTCTGTCCTCCTCGCGTGTCCTGACCTGCGGCATGCCGCTACGTGTGCAGCAGCAAGTATGGATCAGTCGGCGAGGGCGGCCAGTCGGCCTGCCAAACGGGACGATGGAACAGCGCCGCCGGCCCGCAGTCCTATCCTGCACCCTGCGATTGAGCGTAGGGTTAACCCGGCTCAACGGACTGGATGAAGCGTTATGCACACCCCTCGATTATTCGTCAGCCTCGCCGCGCTGCTGGTGCTGGCCGGTTGCGCCGGTCAACGCAGCATCGAACCGGCGCCGCGCCCGCCCGCCGAGGTCAAGGCGCAGATCGTGCGCCTGCTGCCGGCAAAAACCGTCGACCGCCAGGGCTGGGCCACCGACATCTACGCCGCGTTCGCCGCCCAGGGCATCAGCCCGACCACGCAAAACCTGTGTTCGGTGCTGGCCGTTGCCGAGCAGGAATCGACCTTTCAGGTCGATCCGCCGGTGCCCGGCCTGGGCAAGATCGCACGTGACGAAATCGACCGCCGCGCCGCCAAGGTGCATATCCCGAGCCTGTTGGTCAGTGGTGCCTTGCAGGTGCGCTCGCCCAACGGCAAAACCTACAGCGAACGCCTGAGCGCCGCCCGCAGTGAAAAGGAATTGAGCGCGATTTTCGATGACTTCATCGGCTCGGTGCCGATGGGCCGTACGCTGTTCAGCGGTTTCAACCCGGTGCACACCGGCGGGCCGATGCAGGTCAGCATTGAATTCGCCGAGCAGCACGCCAAGGACTATCCGTACCCGGTGGACGGGACGATTCGTCACGAGGTGTTCACCCGTCGTGGCGGGATGTATTTCGGTATCGCGCATTTGCTGGGGTATCCGGTGAGTTACCGCGAGCCGCTGTACCGCTTTGCCGACTTCAACGCCGGCTGGTACGCCAGTCGCAACGCGGCGTTTCAAAACGCGGTCAGCCGCGCTTCGGGCATTGCGCTGGCGCTGGATGGCGACCTGATCCGCCCGGGCGCGATCATGCCGGGCAGCACGGAACTGGCGGTGCGCACCCTCGGCAAATCGCTGGGCATGCGTAATCCGGTGATCCGCGATCAACTGGAGAAGGGCGATAGCCTGGCCTTCGAGGAAACCAGACTGTATCAGCAGGTGTTCGAGCTGGCGGAGCGTGCGGAAGGCAAGACATTGCCTCGTGCGGTGCTGCCGGGCATCGTGCTGCAAAGCCCGAAGATCACCCGCAAACTGACCACGGCGTGGTTTGCCAAACGGGTCGACGAGCGCTATCGGCGCTGCATGGCCAAGGGCTGAGGACGATCAAAAAGGTATAAAAAAACCCGGCTGACGGGAGCCGGGTTTTTTCTGGGTTGTTGCGGTCAAGCCATTCATTCAGGCGACGCGACGTTCAATCAGACGATCCGAGCCACCTTCAGCGACGCGGCGTTCGATCAGACGATCCGAACCACCTTCAGCGACACGGCGTTCGATCAGACGATCCGAACCACCTTCAGCGACGCGGCGTTCGATCAGACGATCCGAGCCACCTTCAGCGACACGGCGTTCGATCAGACGATCCGAGCCACCTTCAGCGACGCGGCGTTCAATCAGACGATCCGAACCACCTTCAGCGACGCGACGTTCGATCAGACGATCCGAGCCACCTTCGGCAACGCGGCGTTCAATCAGACGATCCGAACCGCCTTCGGCGATCATGGTGTGGGCCGGTTTGGCGGCAAATGCGTTGAAGGCCAGAACCGAAAGGGCAATGCTGAGGATGACTTGGCGTTTCATGATGGTGTGCTCCGGGGGTGTTGTTTGTTTGGTATGGAGCGGATGTTACGCCCGGGATTTTTTAAGAGAACTTCATTGACGTGATGGTGAACATCGACGCCGATGATGGTTCGTCACAACACCTTCACGGCACGGCCAATCGCCTGGATCGGCCCGGTGGGTTTGCCGATCGGCGAGCCGTTGGCGCCTTCAAGCGTCAGCTCGAACAGCTGGTTCGGTTGCAGCGGCGGCAGCTTGTCCAGCGGGATCGACAGCGCCTGCCCCGGCTTGACCAGCCCCAGCGACACCGGCCCCTGCCAGCCGTCGGCCTTGGTCCAGAACTCCAGGGCCTTGTCGGTCGGCACCTCGACCACGCCCAGCGGAATCAACTGAATCTCCCGTGGACTGCTGGCCTGGATCACCCAGCCCGGTGCCTTGTCCTGCGGGGCGACCAGCACCACCAGAAAGCTCGGTTTCGGCGTGGTCTGGGTCAACAGGATCGACCCCAGCAGCAAGCTCGCGGCCAGCCCCGCAGCGCTCAAGCCGCGCCACAGTGACAGGCGGTTCCACCAGGAAATCTCTGGTGCCGGTTTATGGGTGAGTTGCCCGACAGTGCGTTCAATGCGTTGCCACAGTTGCGACGAGGGCTGATGCGCCGGGACGAGGTCGGTCAGTTCCAGCAGACGCCGCTCCCACGCGTCCACGGCCGCTTGCAGCTCGGGCTCGTTGGGCAAGCGTCGTTGCACTTCGGCGCGCGCTTCGGCCGAGAGGGTGCCGAGCACGTATTCGCTGGCCAGTTCATCGCGTTCCTGCGCCGATTCGGTGGTCATCCCATGCACTCCCGCAACGCATTGAGGCTGCGTTTGATCCAGGCTTTGACGGTGCCCAGCGGCGTGTCGAGGCGCTGGGCGATCTGCGCGTGGCTGTAACCGTCGACGTAGGCGTGAAGGATGCAGCGGCGACGTTGCGGTTCCAGTTGATGCAGGCAGCGATGGACGCGGGTCGATTGCGCCAGCGCATCGAAGCCGTCATCAATCGCCGGAGATTCGTTGTTGTCGTTCAGCGGTGTTTCCCGGTCGTGATTGCGCAACACATTCAGCGCCAGATGGCGGGTCACGCTGAACATCCAGCCCCGGGCCGAACCGCGCGCCGGATCGAAACCCGCCGCGCCGGCCCAGATCTTGATGAAGGCGTCGTGAACGATGTCTTCGGCCAGCGCCGTATCACGCACCAGACGCCGGGCCACACCGAGCAGGCGCGGACTTTCCTGCACATACAATTCGCGCAGGGCCCCGCGCTCGCCGCGGGCACAGGCGGCGAGGCGGGCTTCGTAATCGAACGCGGTTTCGGGCAATGGCATGTCCTGCAATCTAGCAAGCATCGAGCAAACGTCCAGTCAGGCTCAGTTCGCCGCCCAGAAAATGTAATCGGCCTGGTACTTCACCACTTCCTTCTGACCCTTGTTCGCCGCCGTGCATTCACTGCCCGGCGCCACGCCACCCTTGAGCGCGACGCGCTGGATGTAGCTCACGCCGCTCATGGCGCCTTTGCCTTCGGCGGGGTTGGCCTTGACCAGTTGATAGGGCAGGTTGCCCGGGGTCGATGGTGCAACGGCCAGTTGCGTGCCGGTGACTTTCGAGCCGTCCTGCGCCTGCCAGGTGGCGGGCGGGCCGAAGTAGGTGCCGACCTGTTTGCCGCTGCGATCGTTGAGCACCGCTTTCGGGCCGACGAACACCCACTCGGTCTGGCCGGCGACATTGGCCTTGTCCCGGCATTCGTAGGTGATCTCGCCGACCCCGGTGGTTTCCATCGCGATCTTGTGGCCGTCCGGCACCTTGATCGCATCGGGGTAACTGCTTTGGGCAAAGCTTGTCGAGGCAACGGCGAGCAAACCGGTGAGGCCAATCAGTTGGGTGATGTTCATCAGTGTTTCTCCGAAAAGGGTAAACGGCTGACAGCCGAAAGAGGGCTGTTACAGGGACTACCCGTGACGGAGCGGTTTGGATGCAGTGGCCGGAAAATAAACTTCAAACCCCATCGATTACCCCTGTGGAGCTTGCTCGCGAAGGCGTCGGATCAGTCAGCATTTATGTGGCTGACACACCGTATTCGCGAGCAAGCTCGCTCCCACAGGGATCTTTGTCAGGCTTCAGGCCGGAGGCTTTCAGCAACGCCTGGGTATACGCATGCTGCGGCGCCGCAAAAATCTGGCGCGACGCTCCCTGTTCCACCACTTTGCCGTCCTTGATCACCATCAAGTCGTGCGCCAGCGCATGCACCACCGCCAGGTCATGGCTGATGAACAGGTACGTCAAGCCGTGACGGATCTGCAATTGCCGCAACAATTCCACCACCTGTTTCTGCACCGTGCGATCCAGCGCCGAGGTCGGTTCGTCGAGCAGAATCAGCGCCGGTTCCAGCACCAGTGCCCGAGCGATGGAAATGCGCTGGCGCTGGCCGCCGGAGAATTCGTGGGGATAGCGATGGCGGCTCTGCGGGTCGAGGCCGACTTCCTCCAGCACGCGGATCACCGCCGCCTCACGTTCCTCCGCCGTGCCGATGCCGTGGGTCAGCAGGCCTTCGGCGATGATCTGCTGCACCGACATCCGTGGGCTGAGGCTGCCGAACGGGTCCTGGAACACCACCTGGATCTGTCGCCGCAACGGGCGCATCAAGCGCTGATTGAACAGGCTCAATTGCTTGTTGCCGAACCGAATGTCGCCCTCGGATTCCACCAGCCGCAGAATCGCCTGGCCCAGCGTCGACTTGCCCGAGCCGGACTCGCCGACAATGCCCAGGGTCTTGCCCCGTTGCAGCCGGAAACTCACGCCGTCCACGGCCTTGATGTATTCCTGGGTGCGGCTGAACAACGTCTTGGGCAGCGGGAACCAGACTTTCAGATCGTCCACTTCCAGCAGGTTGTGATCGTAGCGACTCGGCACCGGTGCCCCCGACGGTTCCGCCTCGATCAGCAGGCGGCTGTAGGGATGCTGCGGGGTGCGGAACAGCGTTGCGCAGTCGGCCTGTTCGACGATTTCCCCGTGGCGCATCACGCACACCCGCTGGGCGATGCGCCGCACCAGATTGAGGTCGTGACTGATCAGCAGCAGCGACATGCCGAGGCGTTGCTGCAACTCGATCAGCAGCTCGAGAATCTTCTGCTGCACGGTTACGTCCAGTGCCGTGGTCGGTTCGTCGGCGATCAGCAATTGCGGTTCGTTAGCCAGCGCCATGGCGATCATCACCCGTTGCCGCTGGCCGCCGGAGAGCTGGTGCGGGTAAGCCTTCAAGCGCTGCAACGGCTGGCGAATGCCGACCAGTTCCAGCAGCTCCAGCGTGCGCTGGCGCGCGGCGCGGCCCTTGAGCCCCTTGTGGATCTCCAGCACTTCGCTGATCTGTTTTTCCACCGTGTGCAACGGGTTCAGCGAAGTCATCGGCTCCTGGAAAATCATCGCGATGCGGTTGCCACGCAAGCCGCGCAGCTGCTGTTCGCTGGCGTGCAGCAAGTCCAAGCCGTTGTAGCGGATGCTGCCCGTGCTGCTGACGGTTTTGCCTGGCAGCAAACGCAGGATCGAGTGCGCCGTCACCGACTTGCCCGAGCCGGATTCACCGACCAGTGCCAGGCATTCGCCACGGCGGATGTCGAGGTTCACGCCGTGCACCACTTCGTGCCCGGCGAAGGCGACGCGCAGGTCGCGGATTTCAATCAGGTTGTCGGTCATTTCAGCTCCGGGGATCAGGATCGCGGATCGAACGCGTCACGGCAGGCTTCGCCGATAAACACCAGCAGGGACAGAATCAGCGCCAGGGCAAAAAACGCCGTCAGCCCCAGCCACGGCGCTTGCAGATTGCGCTTGGCCTGGCCGATCAGTTCACCCAGCGACGCGGTGCCGGCGGGCATGCCGAAACCGAGAAAGTCCAGCGCGGTGAGGGTGGCGATGGCGCCGGTCAGAATGAACGGCAGGTAGGTGAGGGTTGAGGTCATGGCGTTGGGCAGAATGTGCCGGCGCATCAACTCGCTGTCCGTCAGGCCCAGGGCCCGCGCGGCCTTGACGTATTCCAGGCTGCGCCCGCGCAGAAACTCGGCGCGCACCACGTCCACCAGTGCCAGCCAGGAAAACAGCGCCATGATCCCCAGCAGCCACCAGAAACTCGGCGAGACGAACCCCGACAAAATAATCAGCAGGTACAGCACCGGCAGCCCCGACCAGATCTCCAGCACCCGCTGCCCGAGCAAGTCGACCCAGCCGCCGTAGTAACCCTGCAACGCCCCGGCCACGATGCCGACCAGCGCACTGACGGCGGTGAGGATCAGTGCAAACAGAATCGAAATCCGCGTGCCGAAAATCACCCGCGCCAACACGTCCCGCGCCTGATCGTCGGTGCCCAGCCAGTTGCTGGAGGACGGCGGGCTCGGCGCCGGTTCCGTGAGGTCGTAATTGACCGTGTCGTAGCTGAACGGAATCGGCGGGAACAGCATCCAGCCGCCCTGATCCTCGATCAGTTTGTGCACGTAATTGCTGGCGTAATCCGGCTGGAAGGGCAGTTCGCCGCCGAAATCGGTTTCCTGATAATCGCTGAGGATCGGGAAGTAAAAAGCGTCGTGGTAGCGGATCACCAGCGGTTTGTCATTGGCGATCAGTTCGCCGCCGAGGCAGATCAGGCACAGCCCGACGAACAGCCACAGCGACCAGCGCCCGCGACGGTTGGCCTTGAATTGCGCGATGCGCCGCCGGCCCAGAGGGGAAAGTGTGAACATCAGGCAGTCCTCGCCGAGAAGTCGATGCGCGGGTCAAGCAGGGTGTAGCAGAGGTCGCCGATCAGCTTGATCAACAGGCCGAAAAGGGTGAACAGGAACAGCGTGCCGAACACCACCGGGTAGTCCCGTGACACCGCCGCTTCGTAGCTCATGCGCCCGAGGCCATCGAGGTTGAAGATGGTTTCGATCAGCAGGGAGCCGGCGAAAAACACCTCGATCAATGCCGACGGCACACCGGCCACCACCAGCAGCATCGCGTTGCGAAACACATGGCCGTAGAGCACGCGTCGTTCGGTCAGGCCCTTGGCGCGTGCGGTGATCACGTACTGAAGGCTGATCTCGTTGAGGAAGCTGTTTTTGGTCAGGATCGTCAGCGTCGCAAAACCGCCGATCACCAGCGCCGTCACCGGTAACACCAGGTGCCACAGGTAGTCGCCGACCTTGCCCCACAGGCTCAGGCTGTCGAAATTGTCCGAGATCAGCCCCTGCACCGGAAACCAGTTGACGTAGCTGCCCCCGGCGAACACCACGATCAACAGGATCGCGAACAGAAACGCCGGCATCGCGTAACCGACGATGATCGCCGTGCTGCTCCAGACATCGAACGCGCTGCCGTTTTTGATCGCTTTACGGATCCCCAGCGGGATCGAAATCAGGTAGGTGATCAAGGTCGCCCACAGGCCGAGGGACAGCGACACCGGCAGCTTCTGCACGATCAGATCGGTCACCTTCGCACCGCGAAAGAAACTGCTGCCCAGCTCCAGTTGCGCGTAGTTCTTGAGCATCAGCCACAGGCGTTCGTGCATCGGTTTGTCGAAACCGTAGTGCTGCTTGATCTCTTCGATCAGCGCCGGGTCCAGGCCGCGGCTGCTGCGTCCGGCCCCGCCGATCGCGGTCACTTCGCTGGCGCCGCCCATGCTGTGTCCGCCGAAGCCTTGCAGGCGAGCGATGGCCTGCTCCACCGGGCCGCCGGGCGCCGCCTGCACGATGACGAAGTTGACCACCAGAATGCACAGCAGCGTCGGAATGATCAGCAACAGACGTCGACTCAGATAACGCCACATGTCACTGGCCCCCCGCGAGGTGGTGCAGGGCACTCATCTGCTGGTTGGTCAGCGGCTTGGCCGAGACCTCCCACCAGGTGTCGAGGCCTTCGCTGTAAATCGGTTGCACCGACGGCCTGCCGAAGCGGTTCTGATACACCGTCGGCGTGCCTTTGGAGTAGTAGTTGGGAATCATGTAGTCACCCCATTGCAGCACTCGGTCGAGGGCGCGGGCGTAACGCACCATGGCGTCGCGGGTATTGGCCTGGACCAGGCCGTCGATCAGCCGGTCTACCGCCGGGTCCGCCAGCACCATCGAATTGGAGCTGCCGACTTGTGTGGCGCTCTGCGAGGCATACAGGCTGTACAGCTCGCGGCCCGGCGAGACGATCGGATCGCCGCTGCGGGGGAAACTGGTGACGATCATGTCGTAATCCCGGGCGTTGAGCCGGTTGATGTACTGCGCCGAATCGATGCGCCGCAGATTCAGGGTGATGCCGATCTGCGCCAGGTTGCGTTTGTAGGGCAGCAGCATGCGGTCGAAGCCGCCCTGGCCGTCGAGGAAGGTGAATTCGAAGGGCTCGCCGGAGGCGTTTACCAGGCGGTTGTTTTTCGGCGTCCATCCGGCCTCCGCCAGCAGTTTCAGGGCCTGCAACTGCTTGTCGCGGATGTAGCCGCTGCCATCGGTTTTCGGCGCCTGATAGACCCGGTTGAAAACCTCGTCCGGAATCTGTCCGCGCAGCGGTTCGAGGATCGCCAGTTCGCTAGCGTCGGGCAGGGCGGTGGCGGCCATTTCACTCTTCGGCCAGTAGCTGTTCTGGCGCACGTAGAAGCCGCGCATCATTTGCTTATTGGTCCACTCGAAATCCCACAGCAGGCTCAGCGCCTTGCGCACCCGGCGATCCTTGAACAACGGGTTCTGCAGGTTGAACACAAACCCCTGGGCACTGGTCGGTTTGTCCGGGGCGAGAATCGCCTGTTGCAGGCGTCCGTCACGCAGGGCCGGGCTGTCGTAGCCGACCACGTAGCCGGACGAGGAAAACTCGCGGTTGTAGTCGAACGCCCCGGCCTGCAGCAGTTGCCGGGCGACGTCGGTGTCGCCGTAGAAGTTCACGGTCAGGCTGTCGAAGTTGTACATCCCGCGACTGACCGGCAAGTCCTTGCCCCACCAATCCGGATCGCGCTGGAAACCGATGCTGCGCCCCGCATCGACCTTGCTCACCCGGTACGGGCCACTGCCCAGTGGTGGTTCGAAGCCGCCGCCGTTGGCGAAATCACGGGTTTTCCACCAGTGCTCGGGCACTGGCCGCAGCGATGCCAGATCCAGCGCAAGGGTGCGGTTGAGGTTGTTCTTGAAGGTGAAGCGAATCTGTCGCGGGCCTTCGACCAGTACGTCCTGCACATCGGCGTATTGCTGGCGATAACTCAGGCTGCCCTTGGTCATCAACAGCTCGAAGGTGTAGCGCACGTCCTTGGCGGTGATCGGCGTGCCGTCGGCGAAACGCGCCTCGGGATTCAGGTTGAAGCGCACCCACAGACCGCCGGGATCGCGCTCCATGGATTGCGCCACCAGGCCGTAGACGGTGTAGGGCTCGTCCAGCGAACGGAACGCCAGCGGCGAGTACACCCAGTCGTTGACCTGCACCACGGAAATGCCCTGATCGGCATACGGGGTGATGTAGTTGTACTGACCGATCTCCATTGAAGCGCGGCTGAGCGAGCCGCCCTTCGGTGCGTCGGGATTGACGAAGTCGAAGTGCTGGAAACCGGCGGGGTATTTCGGCGCCTCGCCGTACACCGTCATCGCGTAACTGTCGCCGGCCAGCGCAGATGTCGCGTTGCACAGCAGCGCACTGCCGAGCAGCAGGCCGGCCATGTTGCGCAAAAAGTTCATGAGATCACTCCTCAAACCTCTGAAAGAACAAGGAACCCATGTGGGAGCTGGCAAGTCGGCTCCCACAGGGTTATGCAGTGCTCGATCCTTAGAAGTGGTACGTCATGCGCGCAAACAGCGTGCGACCCAGCGGATCGGTGTAGCGCGGGTCATAACCGCTCTGGAAGTTGTAGGCCTGGTTGGAGAACGGTGGATCGCGGTCGAACAGGTTCTTCACCCCGGCATCGACGTCCAGCACTTTGTCGAAGGTGTAGCCGGCCGACAGGTCCCACACCGAGTACGACGCGACCCGCGCGTTGGTCTCGCGGTCGTAGTCGTTGTAGCCGGTGGTGAAGCGGTTGGTCAGCGCCGCGCGGGCGGCGCCGAAGGTCCAGGAGCCGGTCAGGTTGTGTTTCCAGCGGGCAATCACCCCGTCACCCCTGAAGTCGCCGACCTTGTCGGTGAACGGGCCCTTGATGGTGCTCTGGAAGTCGTACTCGTCGACGTAAGTGCCTTGCAGGCCCAGACCGAACTGACCGTACGGCGTGTTCGGGAAGCGATAGTCCAGCGACACATCGACGCCATTGGTTTCGACGATGCCGAGGTTGGCGTTGCCGGTGACGATGTAGTTGAGCGTGCCGTCGGCGTTGCGCACGAAGCGGTCAGGGTAGCTGCCGGCCTGATCGAACACGGTGGATTCCGGGAACGGCTGGATCTGGTTGGAGATGTGAATCCACCAGAAATCCAGGCCCACGGACAGATTGTTGACCGGCTGATAAACGAAGCCCAAGGTCACGTTGCGAGCTTTCTCCGGTGCCAGGTCTTCGTTGCCGCCGATCTGGTTGAGGAACTGCTGACCGCAATCGCGCCCGCCGTTGCCGCCCGGTTGCACCACGCCGCCGGTACACAGCACCGGGTCGTTGTAGTAGCCCTGGGTGTAGGTGATGCTGCGCGGCGAATACAACTCATACAGCGACGGCGCGCGGAAGCCTTCGCTGTAGGCGCCGCGCACCACCAGTTCCTTGAGCGGCTGATAACGGAACGAATATTTCGGGTTGGTGGTGCTGCCGAAGTCGCTGTATTTGTCGTGACGCACCGCGGCGGACAATTCCAGGCTGTCGAGCACCGGCACGTTGATTTCCGCGTAGGCGGCTTTTACGCTGCGGTCGCCCTCGACACTGCCGGCCGGATCGATGCCCAGGCTCTGGATGTCGCCGGCAAAGGCTTCGAAGTCCTGGTGGAATTTCTCTTTGCGGTACTCGCCGCCCAGCGCCAGACCCGACGGGCCGGCACCGAACCAGTCACCGATCTCGCGGCTGATCCGCCCGTCGAAACCGGCGACCCGGCCGACCGCCGTGGAATAGGCGCCGTGGTAAGCGGCCTGATCGATGTATTGCTGACCGGCGCTGGTCTGCGGGCCGAACGGGTTGAGCAGGCCGCTGGCCAGACCGTCGATCATCGCCTGATCGCTGACGTAGCCGCTGGTGACGCTGGAGACGATCTTGTTCTGGTTGTACGAGGCGCCGACGTTGTAGTCCCAGCCGCCGACCAGGCCGTCGAAGCTCAGCAAAAAGCGCTGGCTGGTGTTCTGGTCTTTCGATTCGCGCGGGCCGGCGGCGGTTTCGCGCCAGTTCACGTCCACCGGTTGCGTCGGGTCGAGGGCGAAACCGGTGGGTGCCGGGGTGATGCCGTTGCCAGGGTAGTAGGGCGAGGACGAATCCAGGCTCAGGCCGGTCAATGGTGCAGGTCCCACGGCGGTGGCGTTGTTGTTGCGCGACCAGAAGTATTCGAGGTTGACGTTGTGGTCGTCGGCCAGTTTGCCGGTGGTCTTGCCGAAGAACGAAGTCTTCTCGGTCTGTGGCACCAGGTCGATGTACTCGCGGGTGCTGAAGCGGCAGAGGCCATCGCGGGCCACCAGGTTGGGGCCGTTGCAATTGCTGTTGGCCAGCGGGTTGGTGGCGTTGCCGTTCTGGCTGTAGTTGCCGGGGAACGCGGTGCCGGAGGTCTGGTCCAGGCCACGGCCGGGCACGTAGTCGCGGGCGAACGAACGGTCGTTGGCGTCGAGGTTCTGCTGCTTGTTGTAGTTGAACACGCCGAGCACGTTGAAGCGGTCCTGCTCCAGGTCGCCGTAGCCCCAGCTGGCGCTCATGTCCTTGGTCGCACCGCCGCCGCTGTGGGTCGGGGTTTCGCCGCCGAGGGTGAGCTGGCCGTCGGTCATGGATTTTTTGGTGATGAAGTTGATCACGCCACCGATGGCGTCGGTGCCGTACAGGGCCGAGGCGCCGTCGCGCAGCACTTCTACGCGCTCGATCGCGGCAAACGGGATCATGTTCAGATCCACCGCGCCGCCGGCCGAGTTGGTGCCCGACAGGGCGTTGTTGGCCAGCCGGCGACCGTTGAGCAGCACCAGTGTCTTGTTCGCGCCGATGCCGCGCATGTCGGCGAACGAGGCGCCGCCGGTGGCCGAGCCGACCGAGCCAGCGCTGTTGTTGATCGACTGGCTGCCGGTGATGCGCTGCACCAGTTCGGCGGTGGTGGTCACGCCCTGTTTGCGCAGCTCATCGGCCTTGAGCACGGTGATCGGCACCGCCGTTTCCGCGTCGACCCGACGGATCGCCGAACCGGTGACTTCGACCCGTTGCAGTTGCGTGGTCGGTGCGACCACAGCAGCGGCGGCCGGGACGTTGTTGTCGTCCTCGGCCGCCTGAACCCCGGCGCCCATCCCCATGGCCACCAGGTACAACGGAACGAAACGGTGGCGGGAAATCGTCGCCACCAGAGGTTTGAGCGTGAAGCGTGGAGTGTTCATCAGCATGGTTGTTTCCGACTTTGTTAGACGTTTATCGAAATGGCCTTGTGAGCCCTCTTTGCACGGAGCACGGTGGTGCCGCGCCGCGAAAACCACTTTCTTCAAGCAAGCCGATCCCCTCCGAAGACGCGCTGCGTTTTTTCGGTCGGCCGATTGCGACGGGATTCAACGAGCGGTGCCGGGCGCGTCCCTCACTGCGCGCCCGGCACCGCCGTCAGCGGGTGGTCATCACCGATATCTTGGTGATGCCCGAGCGCTCGATGGACGCCATGGCTTTGGCCACCTGGCCGTAATTCACGGCGGAGTCGGCCTGCAGCTGCACGCGTACTTCGGCGTCCTTGGCCTTGACCTCCTTGAGGCTGGCCTCCAGTGATTCTGGCGCCAGCTCGGTCTTGGCCAGGAAGAACTTGCCGTCCTGATCCACGCTGACCACCACCGGATCTTTCTTTTCGGCGGGGGCGACGGCGTCGGTTTTCGGCAGGTTGACCTTGATCGCGTTAGTCATCAGCGGCGCGGTGACGATGAACACCACCAGCAGCACGAGCATCACGTCCACCAGCGGCGTGACGTTCATTTCGCTGAGCACTTCATCGCTGTCTTGAGTGGAAAAGGACATCAGCTGGCCTCCCGCACGGCGGCCGTGGATTTGGCGATAGCCTGGCGGCTGATGGAAAACGCGCTGCGCGAGGCGAGGGCGTCGAAGTCGTGGGCGAAGTCATCCATGTCTGCCGAGGCCAGCTTCAGGCGTCGCAGGAAAAAGTTGTAAATCAGCACCGCCGGCACCGCGACGGCAATCCCCACACCGGTGGCGATCAGCGCGTGGCCGATGGGCCCGGCCACGGTTTCCAGGCTGGCCGAACCACTGGCGCCGATGCTTTGCAGGGCTTCCATGATTCCCCACACGGTGCCGAACAGGCCAATGAACGGCGCGGTGCTGCCGATACTGGCGAGGATCGCCTGGCCGTTTTCCAGCGATCGGCGTTCCTTCTGGATCTGTTGGCGCAGATTGCGTTCCAGTCGGTCGGAACGGTTGATGGTGTGCGCCAGTTGCTGGGTGGTGCGCGGGGATTCTTCCACCAGCAGGGCTTCGAAACCGCTGCTGGCGATCCGCGCAAGCGAGCCCGGATATTGGCTGGCGTGTTCGGCGGCGGTGAGCAAATCCGGCGCGCCCCAGAAGGCTTTGCTGAACTGCCGGTTCTGGGTTTTCTGGCGCAGGTATTGCGCCGACTTGACCAGCAGGATCGCCCAGCTGACCACGGAAAACAGCACCAGCCCCCAGAGCACGCCGGGGACAATCATCGAAGACAAAGAATCGTTCATGGCTACACCTCGCTTGCGTTAATCGGTTGTGAGTTCGGTTGTCGCGCCGTCATTGCGGCAATTTGAAATCGATGGTCTGGGTGGCGAAGCCGTCGATCGGTGTGTCACCGCGTTTGGCCGGAATGAACTTCCAGGCCTTCACCGCCGCGACCGCCGCGTCATCCAGTTGCGGCTTGCCGCTGGACTTGGTCACCGTCACCGAGCCTGCGCGACCGTTGGCCAGCACCTGAATCCGCAGCACCACGCTGCCTTCCCAGTTGCGCCGCAGGGCCAGCGACGGGTATTCCGGCGGCGGGTTGCCGAGGCTGGCGAGGCCGGATATCGCCGCCGTCTCTTTCACCGGGCCCGGTGCCGCCGCAGGTGCCGGTGGCGCGCTCGGAGTGGCCGGGGCGGCAGGCGCAGCCGGTTGCGCAGGGGCGGGCGGCGCTTTCGGCGGCTCGACCTTTTTCACCGGTTTGGGTTTCTCGACCGGTTTCGGTTTTTCGATCGGCTTGGGTTTCTCCACCGGTTTGGGCGGCGGCTTGACCGCGTCCTCGTCTTCCACCGGTTGTTCCGGCTCGGGCGGGGGCGGTGGTGGGGGCGGCGGCTCCGGTGTCGGCGGGGCCGGAGGTGTCGGGCTGGTCAGCTCGACGGTCATTTCCGGAATTTCCGGTGGCGTGGGCAGCGGCTCGGCCCGGGCCTGCTGGAAAAACCACCAGGCGCCGCCGTGTATCAACGCCGACACCGCCACCAGCAACAGCATCTGCTGTTTGTTCAGGCCGCCGGGCTGTGAAGTGTTGGCCTGATAGACGGGCCGATCCGCCACCGACGCAAGCGCTGCGTTCGGTAATGGCCCCGGCGGCGTTCTGTGCTTTACCGCATCGTTCATTAAAGCTCCCTCGGGTGGATGAAGGGCAATAAGGTGCCGTTCGAACAACACAGGGTTGTTCGAGTGAGTGGTCGCAACTTTCATACAGGTGTGCAGAAGCCGATAGTTGAACTATCTATTGAACAGGGCTTGTGCAGCTTGTTGCTTCAGTAATGCCGACTTCGATGGTTCATTGATCCGGTCCGTGGCTGTTCTTTTATAAGTGAGTGTGCAATTGAGTGGCGAACATCATTCTTGCCCTCATGGTTGATGCAATAGCAACCGCTGTGCCAAAGAGTGACCAATTGTGTAGCGGTTATTTTACGGATGATACCTGTGTCGCATTTATATAAGTTTCATTGAGTACACCGGTTTTCATGGGCGCATAACCTCCCGACGGCCCGGTTTGCAGGGCTTTTTTCGGGGCGAGACAGGCTTGGCGCGGTATCGCGCTGTTCAGCGAGATAGAGCGGCTGTTCTCGTGTCGGCCAGGACGCTTGATGGTGCGTGGCGGACTGATTTGGTGCGGGTCAGTGTTTTAGCGGGTCACAGGCGGTATTCCTTGTTCTTGTCTAAATAAAGTAAGGCTCGGGGTAATGATTGAAAGTGCAGTTTTGGTGCGCTTTGAACATTAAAGCCGAACGATGAAAGTTGTATCGATGTGCTGTCTGGAAGTTATTGTCGAACAATGTGTTGTTGCATTCATTAATGCAGCGCGCACGCAATGACTTCTTGCGTACTATTTAAAAAATAAATAGTGCAGGCGTTCAGGTAATAAAAGGAATGCACGGACTGTTCGCAGGACGAACACGGCGCAGGTACACGGGGACGCAGAGAAGAGTGTGGCGCAGCAGATGAAGATTCACGCGGTGAACTCCTTGTTGCCAGCTCGGATACGCGAACTTTTGGTTCGGTATCGCACCTTACAAGAACGCGGATAGCGTTCGCTGATTGCTCTTGGTGCGGGATGGGCACCGCCAGCGCTGTTTTGCGAGATCAGGGATTCGCAAGCTGCCGATCAATGCGCAATCCGTGCCAAATTCGATACAACAGCTATAAATAGGCCCAGGCAGGATGCCTTTCGCAGTGGAGGAGGGGTTATGTATCAGCTCTACGGACATCGCAATTCAGGGGCGGCGGCCATCGAGGCTGCGCTCGAGCTGTGCCAGGTGGCTTACCGCTTCATCGATATCGAGGCCAGCGCGGAAGCGGCGCAGGAGCTGGCGCGGCTCAACCCGCTCAAACAGATCCCGACCCTGCAACTGCCGGACGGCAGTGTCATCACCGAAAGTGCGGCAATCCTGATTCATCTGGGGTTGAGCTTCCCGCAATCCGGTCTGCTGCCCGCCACAGGCGCTGATCGGGATCAGGCGATTCGCGGTTTGGTGTACATCGTCAGCAATTGTTACGCGGCCATCGGCGTCATTGATTACCCCGAGCGCTGGCTGGTGATGCCGGACGAGGCCTCGCGGCAGAATCTGATGGCGGGTGCGCGGGAGCGACTGCACTGGACCTGGGAGGTGTTTGCCGACCAGTTCTCCGCCGAGCTGTACCTGGACGATGAAACGCCAGGGGCGCTGGATGTGCTGGCAGCGGTGGTCACGCGCTGGGCCGGTGCCCGCGAACACCTGCGCCAGGCTCGACCCGGTTTCCATGCGTGGCTGCAGCGCATCGACCGGCACCCGGTACTGGCGCCGGTCTTTGCGCGGCATTGGCCCGGTTAAGAAATCGAATCAGATGGTGATCGTTCCCACGCTCTGCGTGGGAATGCAGCCCGGGACGCTCCGCGTCCCAAAGCGTGACGCAGAGCGTCACAAGAGGCATTCCCACGCGGAGCGTGGGAACGAACATCAGGAGCGTGGGAACGATCAGGGTGGCGGCATCACTCGCCGCGAATGTACTGCTCCAGCTGTTTGATCAGCTCGGCCTGTTCGGCGATCGCTTCCTTGACCAGGTCGCCGATCGACAGCAGGCCGATCAGTTTGCCGTCCTCCACCACGGGCAAGTGACGCAGGCGTTTGTCGGACATGATGCCCAGGCAGGTGTCGACGGTCTGGTGAGTGTCCACCGTGATCACGTTCGCCACCATGATGTCGCGCACCGGCGTGCCCACCGACGAGCGCCCGTGCAGCACCAGTTTGCGCGCGTAGTCGCGCTCGCTGATGATACCCACCACTTTTTCGTCTTCCACCACGAGCAAGGCGCCGACGTTCTTCTCGGCCATTTTCATCAGCGCTTCGAGCACCATGTGATCGGGCTTGATCTGGTGCACTTCCTGATTTTTCTGATCTTTGAGCTTGAGCAGTTGGGCGACGGTTTTCATGGCGGTTACTCAGGTGTTGTCGTTGTTCTTCAAGCATCGTAGACCGTGGCGCACAGAGCAAGGTCGCAAAACGGCAGATAACACGCAAAAAACGTCATTTGACCGGGTTTTTCATGGCGAGGCCTTTGTCACCGGTTACGGCAATGCCGCGTAGAATGCCCGTCTGAATCAATTCTTGAGGTCGCAGTGGTGGATTTACAGCAGGGTTTTGTCCTGACCCGGCATTGGCGCGACACCCCGGCCGGCACTGAAGTCGAGTTCTGGCTGGCGACTGACGCCGGCCCGCGCCGTGTGCGTCTTGCGCATCAGTCGTCGGTGGCGTTCATCCCGGCGGCGCAGCGTGAGCAGGCCGAGCGGGTGCTGGCGGACGAAAAGAACGTCGAACTGCGCCCCCTCGCTTTGCAGGATTTCGAGCATCGCCCGGTGCTTGGGCTGTATTGCCAGCAGCACGGTCAGTTGATGCGCCTGGAGACCACGCTTAACCGCCACGGTATCGACGTCTACGAAGCCGATGTGCGACCGCCCGAGCGTTACCTGATGGAGCGCTTCATCACCGCGCCGGTGTGGTTCGGCGGCACGCCCGATGCCGACGGTATGTTGCTCGACGCCCACCTCAAGCCTGCGCCCGACTATCGTCCGCAATTGCGCCTGGTCTCGCTGGACATCGAAACCACCGAGCAGGGCGAGTTGTATTCCATCGCGCTGGAGGGCTGCGGTGAACGCCAGGTGTACATGCTCGGCGCACCGAACGGCGATGACAGCATCGTCGATTTCGACCTTGAGTATTGCGAATCGCGCACCCTGATCCTCAAGAAACTCAACGACTGGTTCGCCCGTCACGACCCCGACGCGATCATCGGCTGGAACCTCGTGCAGTTCGACTTGCGCATTCTCCATGAACACGCCCGACGCCTCGGTGTGCCGCTCAAGCTCGGGCGCGACGGTGAGGAAATGCAGTGGCGCGAACACGGCAGCCGCAATCATTACTTCGCAGCGGCGGCGGGGCGGTTGATCATCGATGGTATCGAATCCCTGCGTTCGGCGACCTGGAGTTTCCCCTCGTTCAGCCTGGAAAACGTCGCCCAGACTCTGCTCGGCGAGGGCAAGTCGATCGACAACCCGTACCAGCGCATGGACGAGATCAACCGCATGTTCGCCGAGGACAAACCGGCGCTGGCCAAGTACAACCTCAAGGACTGTGAACTGGTCACGCGGATATTTGCCAGGACCGAGCTGCTGAAGTTTTTGCTCGAGCGCGCGAGCGTCACCGGTTTGCCGGCGGATCGCAGCGGCGGCTCGGTGGCAGCGTTCACGCACTTGTATATGCCGTTGATGCACCGTCAGGGTTTTGTGGCGCCGAACCTTGGTACCAATCCGCCGCAGGCCAGCCCCGGCGGATTTGTCATGGACTCGCAACCGGGGCTGTACGAATCGGTGCTGGTGCTCGACTACAAGAGCCTTTATCCGTCGATCATCCGCACCTTTCTGATTGACCCGGTGGGCTTGATCGAAGGCTTGCAGCATCCGGATGACGCCGATTCGGTGCCGGGTTTTCGCGGTGCGCGGTTCTCTCGCACCCGGCATTGCCTGCCGTCCATCGTCGCCCGGGTCGCCGAGGGCCGCGAGACCGCCAAACGCGAGCACAACGCGCCGTTGTCCCAGGCGCTGAAGATCATCATGAACGCCTTCTACGGCGTGCTCGGCTCCAGCGGTTGCCGGTTTTTCGATACGCGACTGGCGTCCTCGATCACCCTGCGCGGCCACGAAATCATGCTGCGTACCCGGCAGTTGATCGAGGCTCAGGGCCACGCGGTGATTTATGGCGATACCGATTCGACCTTCGTCTGGCTGCGTCGCCCCCACGGTCAGGAAGAGGCGGCGAACATTGGCCGGGCGCTGGTGCAGCACGTCAACGACTGGTGGCGCGAGCATGTGCGTGAGCAGTACGGGCTGGAAAGCGCCCTCGAATTGCAGTTCGAAACCCATTACAAACGGTTCCTGATGCCGACCATTCGTGGCGCGGAAGAGGGCAGCAAAAAGCGTTATGCCGGCCTGGTGACCCGCGCCGACGGCAGTGAGGAAATGGTCTACAAAGGCCTGGAGACCGTGCGCACCGACTGGTCGCTGCTGGCCCGGCAGTTTCAGCAGGAGCTTTACGAGCGGATTTTCCAGCGCAGGCCGTATCAGGATTACGTGCGCGAGTACGTGCGCAAGACCCTGGCCGGTGAGTTCGACGAGCGACTGGTTTACCGCAAGCGCCTGCGCCGCACCCTCGACGACTACGAACGCAACGTACCGCCGCATGTTCGTGCCGCGCGGCTGGCCGACGATTACAACGCGCAACACGGTCGCCCACGGCAATACCAGAACGGTGGCTGGATCAGCTACGTCATCACCCTGGCCGGCCCCGAGCCGCTGGAAGTGCGCCGCGCGGCCATCGACTACGACCACTACATCACCCGCCAGCTGCAACCGGTGGCGGATGCGATCCTGCCGTTTGTCGACGACGATTTCTCAACCCTGATCGGGGGGCAACTGGGCCTGTTTTGAGTCCAGCAGTTGCAGGGTCCATTCGTCCTGGATGCCGTGGAAATAACGCTCGAGCGCCTGATGCCAGAGACTGTCGTCGTCCGCGAACTGGGCGAACAACGTCATCGATGAGTGGAATTTCAGATCGTCCGGGTGGCCGAAGATGTCGGCAATCGAGCGTTGCTGCACATTCAGTACAAGCTGCGTGCAGGTCCGCAGCCGGGCGCCGAGCAGTTCATGGGCCAGATAGGCTCGAGCTTCCCCGGCGGAGCTGATGGCGAACCGCCGCGACATCTCGCTGCCCCCGAGCCCGGCGAACTGCGGGAACACGAACCACATCCAGTGGCTGCGTTTGCGGCCCTCGTCGAGCTCGCGCTGGACCCGTTCGAACACCGGGTCCTGGGCGAGCACGAAGCGTTGCAGGTTGAATGGATCGTCCTGATCAGTGCTTCTCATGGCGAAGCCCTCTGTCAGTCGGCGGTGGCTCAGACCATGGCCAGCCGCTGCTTGCGTTGTGGCGCGTGAAACGCCTGGTCCAGCGCCGCCAGATCCCCGGCATCAAGTTGCAGCTGCGCCGCCTGTGCATTGAGCTGCACGTGTTCCGGGCGCACGGCCTTGGGAATCGCAATCACGCCATCCTGACGCAGAATCCACGCCAGCGAAACCTGTGCCGGGGTCACGCCGTGACGAGTGGCAATCTGTTTCAGCACCGGCTCGGCCAGCATCGCACCGCCCTGGCCGATCGGGCAGTACGCCATCAACGGCATGCGCGCTTGCTGGCACCACGGCAGCAGGTCGAATTCGATGCCGCGTTCCTCCAGGTTGTACAGCACCTGATTGGTGGCACAGACCGAACTCGACAGCTCCTCAAGATCGTCGACATCGAAGTTCGAGACGCCCCAACGGCCGATCTTGCCGTCTTCGCGCAAACGCTCGAAGGCCTCGACGGTTTCGTCCAGCGGATACTGGCCGCGCCAATGCAGCAGATAGAGATCGATGTAATCGGTGTCGAGCCGGCGCAGACTGCGCTCGCAGGCCTGGGGAATGCCTTTGCGGCTGGCGTTGTGCGGGTAGACCTTGCTCACCAGGAACACTTGATCGCGCAGGCCGGCAATGGCCTCGCCGACCACGCTTTCGGCACCGCCCTCGGCGTACATTTCGGCGGTGTCGATCAGGGTCATGCCCAGTTCGATACCGCTGCGCAGGGCGGCCACTTCACGCTTGTGCGCCGAGCGGTCTTCGCCCATGCGCCAGGTGCCCTGGCCAATCACCGGAACCTGCACGCCAGCCAATTCGAGGGTACGCATTCAAA
Source organism: Pseudomonas sp. B26(2017) (assembly GCF_002113045.1). Lineage (NCBI taxonomy): Bacteria > Pseudomonadati > Pseudomonadota > Gammaproteobacteria > Pseudomonadales > Pseudomonadaceae > Pseudomonas > Pseudomonas sp. B26(2017). The sequence goes on from NZ_NEJJ01000011.1 coordinate 29,751, forward strand.
CCTCCTTTCTGAAACGGTCGATACCTTGAGTGGGCAGCAGGATAGCCCACGGGTTCCGTCCGGTTCCAGAAAGGAGGCGGGAGTGGTTACCTGGTGGAGAACTTCAACACCACGCTTTGGGTATAGGTCTGGCCGGGATCGAGGCGGGTACTCGGGAAGTTCGGCTGGTTCGGCGAATCCGGGTAGTGCTGGGTTTCCAGGGTGAACGCACCCCAGTGCGGATAGACCTTGCCACCCTTGCCCTTGACCGTGCCGTCGAGGAAGTTGCTGGTGTAGAACTGCACGCCAGGTTCGGTGGTGAACAGTTGCAAGTGGCGGCCCGATTGCGGGTCGCTGACTTCGGCGGCGAGTTTGCTGACGTCACCCTTGGTGTCCAGCGCCCAGTTGAAATCGAAGCCACCCTGTTTCTCTTCGGCGAATTTCAGTTGCGGATGATCGGCCTTGATGTGCTGGCCGATGGCGGTGGGTTTGGTGAAGTCCATCGGCGTGCCGGCCACGGGGGCCAGTTCGCCGGTCGGGATCAGTTTGGCGGTGACCGGGGTGTAATGGCTGGCGTGCAGGGTGGCGACTTGCTTGAGGATGTCGCCATTGCCGGCGCCGGCGAGGTTGAAGTAGCTGTGGTTGGTCAGGTTGAGCACCGTGGGTTTGTCGGTGCTGGCCTTGTAGTCGATGCGCAGCTCGTTGGAGTCGGTGAGGCGGTAGGTCACTTCGGTGGTGAGATTGCCGGGGAACCCCATTTCACCATCCGCCGACAGGTAGGTCAGGGTCACGCCCACCGAATCCTTGTCTTTGGTTTGCGTTGCCTTCCAGACCTTTTTGTCGAAACCCTGAGTGCCGCCGTGCAAGGCGTTGGTCTTGTCGTTCTGTGGCACTTGATAGCGTTTGCCGTCGAGTTCGAAGGCACCATCGGCAAGACGATTGCCGAAGCGGCCGATGGTGGCGCCGAAGTACGCGGTGCCTTTCTGGTAACCCTGCACATCGTCGAAGCCGAGGACGATGTCGTCGAGCTTGCCGTGTTTGTCCGGCACTTGCAGCGCCTGCAAGGTGGCGCCGTAGGTGATGACCGTGGCCTGCATGCCGTGGCTGTTGCGCAGAATGTATTGCTCGACGGGCGTGCCGTCATTGGTCTTGCCGAAGGCTTTGTGTTCGCTGGACAGGCCGGCGGCCTGGGCGGAGAGAGTGGCGATCATCAGGGACAGTCCGAGGCCGCAAAGTGAGTGTCGGGATTGAAGCATGGTTGACCTTCCTTTTTGTTGTTGTTTTAAAAATCTCTAAATAGTCATGCTAATTGATGTTCAGGTGAAGATTTATAGCGGATTAAACGGTTAATGCAAAAATAAAGTCGGACTAAATTCCTTGGGCATTGTGAACCGAAGATCGGGAATCCACGCCGGCACTGCACTTTTGCGAAATCCCCGGCTCTATCCATGGCCAGGGTGCGGTGACTTCCGCCGCACAGGAACGTGTCCGTCAAAGAATTCATGCCGAGAGTTTTGCACCCCATCGCTGCATTCATTCATCGCCCGTGCCTGCTGCTGGCCTGCCTGTCGACGCTGTTGCTCGGCGGTTGCAGCCATCAGGACGGCAACAACTTCATCACCCAGATGCGCGAGGGCAGGCCGCAGGAGTTTCTTCAGACCAGCGTCGATCGCATGGCCACGCTGGCGATGCGCGACAACCTCGACAGCCTCTATCGCTTGATGGGCAAGTTGTACCTGCGCAACCCGGACGAGTTGCGCAAATCCGGTTTTCTCGACATTCGTACCGCGGTCAAACAGGTGCGGCTGGCCGTCGAACAGCAACAACCGTTGCCGACCCTCGGCGGCAAAAAAGACCTGGCCGCGCTGAGCTATGCCATGAGCCCTGAATTTCTCGGCGACCGGGTCGGCGCGTTCATCTATGCGATCGGCAGCATGCTGGTCACCGCCCACGGCAACCGCACCGAGTTCTACATGACCGATGCGATCAACCCGACCTTCGTCAACAACGCCGCGCGCAACATCGAGAAAGCCACGTGGATCCTCGCCCAGCGGCAGAACAAGGAAGGCCAGCCGCTGCTGTTCTCCAACGAGATTTCCGAGGAAGGCAGCAATCTGAGCTTCGCCACGGAGTTCGGAAAAATCGTGGCGCGCCTTGATTTGCTGACCCAGATGCTCGACGAGCGCTACCGGCGCATCGGCCTGAATTACGCCCAGAGCCTGCTGTTTTTGAATTTCTTGCCCGTGCAGTGAGCCTGGTCGGGTAGAGTGGCGGACGATTGTGTTTGTATACAATTTTCTGTCCGATTTGACTCAAAGGGAGCTGCAACCGTCATGACCGACCCCGCAAGCGCCGAATACTCGAGCCTGGAACGTGCCGCCCGCACGGACAAACTGCCTTACGCCGCGCTGCTGGCGTTTGCCATGACCGGCTTCATTGCCATCCTCACTGAAACCCTGCCCGCCGGCCTGTTGCCGCAGATCGGCGCCGGCCTGGGCGTCAGCGAAGTGCTGGCCGGGCAACTGGTGACGCTGTATGCGCTGGGCTCGATTGTCGCGGCGATTCCGCTGACGGTCGCCACCCGCGGCTGGGGGCGCAAGCGGGTGCTGCTGATGACAGTCGGCGGGTTTCTGCTGTTCAACACCATCACCACCGTTTCCAGCCATTACGGTTTGACCCTGGCCTCGCGGTTTCTGGCCGGGATGGCGGCGGGGCTGTCGTGGGGGATCATGGCCGGTTACGCGCGCGGGATCGTGCCGGTGCATCAGCAGGGCCGGGCGCTGGCGATTGCCATGCTCGGCACCCCGGTGGCCCTGTCGCTGGGTACGCCGGCCGGCACCTGGCTGGGCAATGCAATCGGCTGGCGCGCCTCGTTCGGGATCATGTCGGCACTGGCGCTGGTACTGGCGGCCTGGATCGTCATTGCCGTGCCGGATCGTCCCGGCCAGGCCCGTGCCGAACGGTTGCCGTTGATGCAGTCGCTGCGTTTGCCCGGTGTACGCCCGGTGTTGTTCGTGGTGCTGACCTGGATGCTCGGCCACAACATTCTCTACACCTACATCGCGCCGTTTCTGACGCAGGCCGGTCTTGGCGAGCGGGTTGACCTGGTACTGCTGGTCTTCGGCCTGTGTTCGTTGCTGGGGATCTGGATCATCGGCCTGCTGGTGGATCGCTGGTTGCGCGGACTGGCGCTGATCAGTCTCGCGGTGTTTGCCGTGACCGCGCTGGTGCTGGCACTGGTCGCCCCATCGCCCTGGCTGATGTATGCGTGCATGGCGGTATGGGGCCTGTCGTTCGGCGGCTCGGCGACGTTGCTGCTGACGGCCGCAGCGGACTCTGCCGGGGAACATGTGGATGTGGTGCAGGCAATGCTCACCACCTCGTGGAACGTGGCGATCGCCGGCGGCGGCTTGTTTGGCGGCTTGCTGCTGGACCGGGCAGGGGCGATGTCGTTTCCGTGGGCGTTGCTGATCCTGTCGCTGATCGCACTGGCTACCGTCTGGCTCAACAGCACCCACAGTTTCAAACCGGGCCGGCGGCAGCACTGACACTCAAGAAATGGCATAACGATAGATCGGATCGATATAGGTGGTTATAAGAAAAATCGCTATGCTGCGGGCCAGATTTTTCCTGTTGTCTTCTGGATGTCTTCATGGAATTGGCAAATTTCGGCCTGGTGATTGCCGGGCTGGTGGTGGGGTTCATCGTTGGCATGACCGGTGTTGGCGGCGGTTCGTTGATGACGCCGATCCTGCTCTGGTTCGGCATCAATCCGGCCACGGCGGTGGGCACGGATCTGCTGTACGCGGCCATCACCAAATCCAGCGGCGTGCTGGTGCACAGGAAAAACAAGAATATCGACTGGGCCATTACCGGCTGGCTGACCCTGGGCAGTGTCCCGGCGGTGGCGATGACCTTGTGGTTCCTCAGCACCCTGCACACCGCGCCGGACGCGATGAACGCCATCATCAAGCAGGCACTCGGCTTCGTGCTGTTCGCCACCGCGCTGGCGATTCTGTTCAAGAAGCGCCTGCTGGAATTCGCCCACAAACGTGCCGGCGGCAACTACAACCCCAGCGGCGCGCGCTTGAATGTCATGACTGTGATCACCGGTCTGATCCTGGGCACCATGGTCGCCCTGACCTCCATCGGCGCCGGCGCCCTCGGCACCGTCGCGCTGTTCATCCTTTATCCGCTGCTGCCGACCCGCCGCCTGGTCGGCACCGAAATCGCCCACGCCGTACCGCTGACCCTGGTCGCCGGCCTCGGCCACGCGAGCATGGGCAACATGGACTGGGGCGTGCTGGGTTTCCTGCTGGTGGGCTCGTTGCCGGGCATCTGGCTCGGCAGCCACCTGACCGGCCGCGTCTCCGATGAGCTGCTGCGCCCGTGCCTGGCGACGATGCTGGTGTTGATCGGTTACAAGCTGGCGTTCTGATCGGCGAGCATCTATGACCCCGAAGGCTCAAGCATCCGGCTGACGCGGTCATAAAAGGTAAACAAACGGGCGACAGGATCGCGCCCGTCCGGTTGCGCAAAACCGGTGCTGACCTAAGCTTTGGGCAAGGCGAAACACTTTTGCCGGGCACCACCCGGAACAATCGCCGCGATGCGCAATCATTAGAGCGTGGATATCAAAAGGAGATGCGCATGCTCATCAGGTCACTGACCCTGACACTCTTGCTGGCGATTGCCGGCCCCCTGTTCGCCGCCGACGGCGATTCCCCTCTGGACGTCGACAAGGGCATTAACCGCCCGGTGATCGTGATCGCTTCCAGTACGGTCGATTCTTATTGGGTCAGCCTGAAAAAAGCGCTGGACGACCCGGCCAACAAACAAGGCATCGCCGACCGCAAGATCAAGGTCTACACCATCCTGAGCATGAGCGGTCAGGTCGATGGCAAAAGCATGGAGCAGCAGCAGACCATGGCGTTGCTGCGCTCGCTGAAGCTGGGCGCCGGGGCGTATCCGAAAGTGTTTCTGGTGGGCAAGGATGGTGAGACCAAACTGTCGGCTTCGGGGGAGGAAGCCGCGACGGTCGACCTGAAGAAAATTTTCGACACCATCGATGCGCTGCCTGCCGCCGAGAAAGAAACCACTTCCACCGTAGTGACGGCGCCGGCTGCTGCAGAACCGGCCCCGGCCAAAGGCGCGAAAGGGACAAAACCGACGAAGCCGACCAAACCGGCCAAGCCACCGGAAATGCCGGATGATTGAAGGCTTGATTCAGGCGGGAACAGAAAGGAAAAATGGGCGACCTTCTCAGGTCGCCCATTTTTTATGGCGTGATTACCGGGTCAATTCACCCAGAATCCTGTGCGCAATCTTCACCCGCTCTCCATTCGGATAATTGCGGTTCGCCAGAATCACGATCCCGACTTTTTTCGATGGCACGAACGCGACATACGCGCCGTAGCCAGCGGTGGAACCCGTCTTGTTCAGCAGCACGTTCGCCGGTTCAGGCTGTGGCGGATTCAGCCATTTGACCTTGTGCGGTTCCATGGCCATTGGCGTCGAGTTGCCGTCCAGCAGGCGTTCGAGGCTGATCGGGTAGGCGTAGCGTTCCCAGCCCAGGCCCTGGGTCATGTCACCAACGGTGTAGTAGCCGGAGTGGGTGAGGGCGATGGCTTTTTGCAGCGGTGTTTCGAGTCTGGTGGTGTCGAGGTTGGCCTCGACGTATTGCAGCAGGTCGGCGGCACTGGTTTTTACGCCGTAGGCTTCGGAATCCAGTGCGCCGGGGCTGACGCGAACCGGTTGGTTGGTCTTGTCATAGCCCTGGGCATAGAGCTTTTGTTCAGACGCGGGCACCGACAGGTAGGTGTGCTTGATTCCGAGTTTCGGCAGCAGGGTTTCAGTCATGACTTGATTGAATGGCTGGCCCAGGCTTTTCGCCGCCAGGTAACCGAACAAGCCAATGCTCGGGTTGGAATACAGACGCTGGCTACCGGCCGGAAACGTCGGTTTCCAGTGTTGGTAATAGCCGAGCATCTTGTCGGCAGAATCCGCGGCATCCGGAAATTGCAGTGGCAGGCCACCGGCGCTGTAGGTGCCCAGTTGCAGCAGGCTGATGTGGTCGAAGGCGCTGCCTTTCAGCTCGGGCCAGTGCTGGCTGGCCTTGTCGGAGAATTGCAGTTTGCCGCTGGCCTGGGCGTAGGCGGCGAGGGTTGCGGTGAAGGTTTTGCTCACCGAGCCGATTTCGAACAGGGTGTTTTCATTCACCGCTTGCCCGGTGCTCTTGTCGGCGACCCCGTAGTTAAAGTAATGCGCCTTGCCATCGACGGTCACGGCCACGGCCAGCCCCGCGATGTCCTGTTGCTGCATGACTGGCGTCACAGTGGCCTTGACCAGCGCTTGCAACTGGTCGTCGGTTTGCGGGGCGGCCAGGCAAGTGGCTGCGCCGAAGAGGAGTCCAAAAGCGCTGAAGGACTTGAGTTTGTTCAGGTTGATCGAAGACATGCTTGAACCACTCTCCATGAGTGTTGATGGTGTTATCCCGCTACACTGCGAGCGTTTTTCATCGGGTTGCTGATCAGCGCCGCAAATCTAGGCAGTCCCGCGTCTTTCGACAAACGATGAAATCTCGGACGAGCCATTAGAAAAATTTGGGATTTGGCATGATTCGACCTCAATTGCCATTAAATGCATTACGCGCTTTTGAAGCTTCCGCGCGCCACCTCAGTTTCACCCGTGCCGCCGTGGAGTTGTGTGTGACTCAGGCGGCCGTCAGCCATCAGGTCAAAAGCCTGGAGGCGCAACTCGGCGTGATCCTGTTCAAACGCCTGCCCCGTGGGCTGATGCTGACCGGTGAGGGCGAAACCCTGCTGCCGGTGCTGACCACATCGTTCGATCATATTGCGCAAATGCTCGAGCGTCTGGCGGGCGGGCAATATCGGGAAATGCTTACGGTCGGTGCGGTGGGCACCTTCGCGGTGGGCTGGTTGTTGCCGAGGCTGGCGGACTTTCAGGCGAAACATCCGCTCATAGATTTGCGGCTGTCGACCAACAACAATCGGGTGGACGTCGCCGCCGAAGGCCTGGATTACGCGATCCGGTTCGGCGCCGGGGCGTGGCACGGCATCGAGGCGACCCGTTTGCTTGAGGCGCCATTGTCGGTGCTCTGCGTGCCGGAAATTGCCCGACAGTTGCACACGCCGGGGGACCTTTTGCAGCAACGTTTGTTGCGTTCTTATCGCACCGATGAGTGGCCGGAATGGTTTCACGCGGCGGGTCTGGCGACGCATGCCGCGCCGCCCCAGAGCATTGTGTTCGACTCGTCGCTGGCGATGATGGAAGCGGCGCTGCAGGGCGGCGGGGTAGCGTTGGCGCCGCCGTTGATGTTTGCCCGGCAACTGGCGGCGGATTTGATCCGCCAACCCTTTGCCATCGAAATCACCACCGGCAGCTATTGGCTGACGCGCTTGCAGTCACGGCCGGAGACTTCGGCGATGGCAGCGTTCAAGCATTGGTTGCTGGAAATTTCAGACTAGTGAACGTCCTTGTGGGAGCGAGCTTGCTCGCGAAGACGGCCTCAAATTCGAAAAATTTATCGACTGACGCTCCGCCATCGCGAGCAAGCTCGCCCCCACAGGGTATTGCGGTGAATCCGGCTTAGCGCACCAGACACGGCTTCTTGTTATCGAACGTCCAGCCCGGAATCAGAAACTGCATCGCCACGCTGTCATCCCGCGCACCCAGCCCCATGCCTTTATAGAGCTCGTGGGCCTTGGCCACCTGATCCATGTCCAGTTCCACGCCCAGCCCCGGTTTCTTCGGCACCTGTACGCAGCCGTCAACGATTTGCAGCGGCGCCTTGGTCAGGCGCTGGCCGTCCTGCCAGATCCAGTGGGTGTCGATGGCGGTGATGTCACCCGGTGCGGCGGCCGCGACGTGGGTGAACATCGCCAGGGAAATGTCGAAGTGGTTGTTGGAGTGCGAGCCCCAGGTCAGGCCCCACTCGTGGCACATCTGCGCCACGCGCACCGAACCCTGCATGGTCCAGAAGTGTGGGTCGGCCAGCGGGATGTCCACCGACTGCAACTGAATCGCATGGCCCATCTCGCGCCAGTCGGTGGCGATCATGTTGGTGGCGGTTTTCAGGCCGGTGGCGCGGCGAAATTCGGCCATCACTTCACGGCCCGAATAGCCGTTTTCCGCACCACACGGATCTTCGGCATACGCCAGCACATGATGCTGGTCGCGACACAGACGAATCGCTTCTTTCAGTGACCACGCGCCGTTTGGATCAAGCGTAATTCGCGCATCGGGGAAGCGCTCGGCCAGTGCTGTCACCGCTTCAATTTCGGCATCGCCGCTGAGCACACCGCCCTTGAGCTTGAAGTCCTTGAAGCCATAGCGCGCATGAGCAGCTTCGGCCAGGCGCACCACGGCGTCAGCGGTCATGGCTTGCTCGTGACGCACGCGGAACCAGTCGTTGTCGGCATCCGGTTCGCTGCGGTAAGCGAGGTCGGTTGCCCGGCGATCGCCCACGTAGAACAGATAGCCGAGCATCTTCACTTCATCACGCTGCTGGCCTTCGCCAAGCAGTGCGGCGACCGGCACATCGAGGTGCTGGCCGAGCAGGTCGAGCAGGGCGGCTTCGAGCCCGGTGACCGCGTGAATGGTGATGCGCAGGTCGAAGGTTTGCAGGCCACGGCCGCCGGCATCGCGGTCGGCGAAGGTCTGGCGCACCTGGTTGAGGATCTTCTGATACGTGCCGATCGGGTTGCCGACCACCAGGCTGCGGGCGTCTTCGAGAGTCTGGCGAATGCGTTCGCCGCCGGGCACTTCACCGACGCCGGTGTGGCCGGCGTTGTCCTTGAGGATGACGATATTGCGGGTGAAAAACGGCCCGTGGGCACCGCTCAGATTGAGCAGCATGCCGTCGTGGCCAGCCACCGGAATGACTTGCATCTCGGTGATGATCGGAGCTTTGGCGATGTCGTGTGCGGTCATGTCGGGTTGTCCTTTCAAGCGTGTTTCGGCGCGGTATCGGCCACGGTGACGTCAGGTGCGGATTTGGGTGTCATGCGGGCGGCGAACACGATGATGGCGGCGATGATCGAGGTCGCTGCCAGGCCATAGAGGCCGCCCTGGATCGAGCCGGTGTGTTGCTCCAGCAAGCCGAAAGTGGTGGGGGCGACGAAGCCGCCGAGGTTGCCCACCGAGTTGATCAGCGCGATCACGGCCGCGGCAATCCGCGCATCGAGATAGGCCTGCGGAATCGGCCAGAACAGCGACGATGCGGATTTGAAACCCAGCGCGGCAAAGCAGATCGCGACGAAGGCAAAAATCGGCCCGCCGGTGGTGGACATGAACATCCCCGCAGCGGCGATCAGCAACGCCGTGGCGACCCACGCCTGCTGGTGTTTCCACTTCGCCGAGAATGAGGCGAACGCGTACATGCCGATGATCGACAGCAACCACGGAATCGAGTTGAACAGGCCGACCTGGAAGTCACTCATCTCGCCCATTTTCTTGATGATGCTCGGCAGCCAGAAGGTCGCCGCGTAGATGGTCAATTGAATGAAGAAGTAGATCAGGCAGAACAGGATGATCTGGCGATCCTTGAGCAGTTTGCCCAGCGACGGCCGGATTGGCGTCGCGGCTTCGCGGGCCTTCTGTTCATCGTCGATGGCCTTGACCAGGGCGTCCTGTTCGGCGCGGGTCAGCCACTTGGCGTCGTGGGGTTTGGCGTCGAGCCAGAACCACACGAATACGCACAGGCAGACCGAGAACATCCCTTCAATGAAGTACATCCACTGCCAGCCGTGCATGCCCAGACCTTCGATCTGTAACAGCAAGCCGGACAACGGGCCGGAAATCAGCGAGGCCACCGCCGAACCGCTCAAGAAAATCGCAATTGCCTTGCCGCGCTCGGCTCCCGGCAACCAACGAGTGAAGTAGTAGATCACTCCGGGAAAGAATCCGGCCTCGGCCACGCCGAGCAGAAATCGCAGGATGTAGAAGTGGGTTTCGTTCTGGATGAACGCCATGCCGGCGGCCACCAGGCCCCAGGTGAGCATGATGCGGGTCAGCCAGATTCGTGCGCCGACCTTTTGCAGCAGCATGTTGGAAGGGACTTCGAACAGCGCGTAACCGATGAAGAACAGACCGGCACCGAAACCATAGGCCGCGGCACCGATGCCGAGGTCGTGTTCCATGTGGGTGCGGACGAAGCCGATGTTCACCCGGTCAATGTAATTGACGATGAACATGATGACGAACAGCGGCAGGACGTGGCGTTTGACTTTGGCAATGGCGGAGGACAGCGCGGAATTGGCGCCCTCGTTCATCCCGGCAATGGATGATTTCACTTGGTTTTCTCCCACTCGTTATTTTTATGCGGGGTTTGGCTGGATGTTGCGTTGTTGATAGACATCATACAACTGCGTTTTTTTGTCCTACAAGTGGGGGCGCTCAATCAAATTTATCTACGGCGAAGGTTTTTTATGCTTTTCTGGATTCGAAGTGCCGTATTTATTGGGCTTTAAAGGGTGGTTGCGGGGTTGAACTGTGGAGTGCCAGCCCAGTAAATGTGGAGTGATGGCGTGAAGGTATTGAAAGTTCTTAAACGAAAAATGGTTGTTGTCATACAAGTTGAGCGCTTGAAATCATAGGAGCTCATACAAGTCATCGTCTGCAGTGCTACGATCGGAATGCCCCGTTCACCGGATCCGACCATGCAAGAAGACCTCGACGCCCCCGCCCGCAAGCGCGCCCACAACCTGGCCCATGACCTGGTGGAGAAACTGACCCAGAGCATCCTGCTCGGCCAGATGCTGCCCGGTGACAAGTTGCCGTCGGAAAACTCGATCGTTCAGGAGTACGGCGTCAGCCGCACCGTGGTGCGTGAGGCGATTTCCAAATTGCAGGCGTCGGGGTTGGTGGAGACGCGGCACGGCATCGGCACCTTCGTGATCGAACGCGTGCCGGAGCAGGGGTTGCGGCTGAACGTCGACACCGCGCTGGGGGGGCGCAGTATTCTTGAATTGCGCATGGGGCTGGAGACGCAAGCAGCAGCACTGGCCGCGCAGCGTCGTTCCGAGCAGCAACTGTTGCAGATGCGTCAGGCGCTGGACGACTACCAGCGTCTATTGGCCAACAACGACAGTTGCGTCGAGGCCGATCGGCGCTTCCACTTGTTGATTGCCGAAGCCACCGGCAATGTCTGCTTCACCGAAATCATGCAGCATCTGGGCAGCGCGATGATCCCGCGCACTCGGGTCAATGCGGCCGAGCGAGGGGCGGTGGATTTGAGCAAGCTCGGGCAACTGGCGAATCTCGAACATGAAGCGATCCTCAACGCGATCAAGCGTCAGGACCCCGACGCGGCGCGCGCGGCGATGTGGCTGCACCTGACCAACAGTCGTGATCGGTTTTCAGCCACGAATTGAAGCCGCCGGTTCGATAGCTGCGTCTAAACAGCGCCGAGATCGCGCATCAACAAGCCGAAGCGCAGATCCACCGCATCCGGAATCGGCAGATAAACGGTGTGCCCATCCCCCGGGGCTACGTCGATGGTTTCGCCTTTGAGGTTCTGCAACTCATGCAGATCAAAATGGAAATTGCCCTTGGGTGTCATCAGTTCCAGGTGATCACCCAGTGCAAAGCGGTTCTTCACTTTGACCTCGGCCAGACGATCCCGGCGCTCGCCGGTCAGTTCGCCGACAAACTGCTGACGCTCCGACACTGAGCTGCCGTTCTGGTAGTTCTGGTATTCGTCATGCACATGGCGGCGCAGGAAACCTTCGGTGTAGCCGCGCTTGGCGAGGGATTCAAGATCGGTCATCAGGCTGCGGTCGAACTCGCGGCCGGCCACCGCGTCGTCGATTGCCCGGCGATAGACCTGGGTGGTGCGTGCGCAATAGAAGTGCGATTTGGTCCGGCCTTCGATCTTCAGTGAGTGCACGCCCATGCGGGTCAGGCGCTCGACGTGCTGCACCGCGCGCAGGTCCTTGGCGTTCATGATGTAGGTGCCGTGCTCGTCTTCGAATGCCGGCATCAGCTCGCCGGGGCGGTTGGCTTCCTGCAACAGGAACACCTGATCGGTGGGGGCGCCGAGGCCGAGGGTCGGTTGCGGTTCGAAGGTCTGCACGATTTCGCCGAGCTGGTTTTCCGTGGCTTCCTGCGCCGAATATTTCCAGCGGCAGGCGTTGGTGCAGGTGCCCTGATTGGCGTCACGCTTGTTCATGTAGCCCGAGAGCAGGCAGCGGCCGGAATAGGCCATGCACAGTGCGCCGTGCACGAACACTTCCAGCTCCATGCCCGGCACCTGTTCGCGGATTTCGCCGATCTCTTCCAGCGACAGTTCACGGGACAGGATGATCCGGCTCAGCCCCTGTTGCTGCCAGAACTCGACGCTCGCCCAGTTCACCGTGTTGGCCTGCACCGACAGGTGGATCGGCATCTGCGGAAAGTGTCGGCGCACCAGCATGATCAGGCCGGGGTCGGACATGATCAGCGCGTCCGGCGCCATCTCGATCACTGGCGCCAGATCCTTGAGGAAGGTCTTCAGTTTGGCGTTGTGCGGCGCGATATTGACCACCACGTAGAAGCGTTTGCCCTGGGTCTGGGCTTCGCGAATGCCGAGCGCCAGATTGGCGTGATCGAACTCGTTGTTGCGCACCCGCAGGCTGTAGCGCGGCTGGCCGGCATACACCGCATCAGCCCCATAGGCAAAGGCGTAACGCATGGTTTTCAGGGTGCCGGCGGGGGCGAGCAGTTCGGGAGTGAAAGAGGTCGTCATGGCGGCGTCGGTCGCAAAAGCGCGGCAGGGTAGAGCAGTTGCACCGAGGGTTTATTGATCTGGATCTATGCTCCATGAAGAAACAGGGCACTCGCGCCGACGCTGGCTGACTAAACGGGACGGGCGCGGGTGGCGCCTGACTGACCTGGACCGGACATGAACCAAAAGAGTCTGCAATTCAAATCCCTCACCGTGCTGCTATTGCTGGTGACGGTCGCCTTTATCTGGATCCTGTTGCCGTTCTACGGCGCGGTGTTCTGGGCGGTGATACTTGGCATCCTGTTTGCGCCGATGCAACGCCGGTTGCAATTGAAATTCGGCTGGCAACGCAACCTGACGTCGCTGTGTACTTTGAGCATCTGCCTGGTGATCGCGATCCTGCCGGTGATCGTCATCGGCGTACTGCTGGTGCAGGAAGGCGCGACGCTCTACGACAACATCGAAAGCGGCAAGCTCGATATCGGCGCGTATCTGGCGCAGTTCAAGCACAGTCTGCCGCCGTACTTTCAGCACCTTCTCGACCGCTTCGGATTGGGCGAACTCAATGCCTTGCGCGAGAAGATCGTCAAGGCTTCGATGCAGGGCAGCCAGGTACTGGCAACTCAGGCATTCAGTTTCGGCCAGGGCACTTTCGAGTTCGTGGTGAGTTTCTTCATCATGCTGTACCTGTTGTTTTTCTTTCTGCGCGATGGTGCCGATCTGGCGCGCAAGGTGCGCACGGCGATACCGCTGGAAGAACATCACAAGCGTCGTTTGCAGCTGAAGTTCAACCGCGTGGTGCGCGCGACGGTAAAGGGCAACCTCGTGGTCGCGATTACTCAAGGGGCTTTGGGCGGGGCGATATTCTGGTTTCTCGACATTCCCAGTGCGTTGCTCTGGGCGGTGCTGATGGCATTTCTGTCGCTGTTGCCGGCAGTGGGTGCGGGGATCGTCTGGGCGCCGGTGGCCGTTTACTTCCTGCTCAGCGGGATGATCTGGCAGGGCGTGGTGCTGGGATTGTTCGGGGTGTTCGTGATCGGTCTGGTGGATAACCTGCTGCGCCCGATCCTGGTGGGCAAGGATACCCGGATGCCGGACTACATGATCCTGATTTCGACGTTGGGCGGAATGGCGGTGTTTGGCCTCAATGGTTTCGTGATCGGGCCGCTGATCGCTGCATTGTTCATGTCGAGTTGGGCGCTGTTCATCGAAACCAGACCAAAAGTGCAGTTGCCTTAAGCCTTGAACGGGTCGTTGAGCAGTTGTTGCGACAGCGCCTGCGCCGCTGGCAAGGACGTGAGCGGGCCGCTGACGGGCTCGCCGTCGCGCACCAGATACCAGCAGGCGAGCAGGCCCAACTCTCTGAGCGATGCGGGAACGGCGCTACCGATAACGGACATGATTTGAACCTGAGCCATGAAAAGTACCTCCATCAATCTGTGGAGCTACCTTAGGGAATTGGCCGTTTCAGGGACAATCAACGCTTTCGATAGTGGTCATTGATGCCAGTGAGGGCTGGCTCAATCCACCACTTGATCGAGCATGTGAATGATCTCGTGTTCATTGAGAAAGCCCTTGCGGACCAGGTTTTCCGCCAGCAGCGAGAGAAATTTCGCCGTGCGGTGGCCTTCCAGGTGCTTGAGTTCGGTCAGGGTGTTGTAGACCTTGCTCGAAGTGCATAAGCCGACGATACGGTGAGGATTCTGTGTAGGCATTCAAGTCGTCCTTGTTGTTATCAACCTGTTGTATGCGGACGGATTCAGAGTGCAGTTCCGTCATGACAAATAGATGACCGTTGTGTTTTGCCCCTTACGGTCGAGTCCATCATGCCGACTTTAGCGGTTCAAACTGTCCCCACAACGACCTTGGCGAAATTTTTTCAGACCTTGGCCGACGGACGGTCAGCTTTTCCGGAGGCAATAAAAAGCCCCGCTATCAAGCGGGGCCTTGTGTACCGGTTACCAACGCGGACCACCGTAGTAGTGTGGCCGACCGTAGTAACCACGCGGCGGACCGTAATACACCGGGGCCGGTTGGACGTAGACCGGTTGCTGCACATAAACCGGGGCCGGCTGATAGTAGACCGGTGGCGGCGGTTGCTGCACGTAGACCGGTGCCGGTTGAGCGTAAACAGGCTGTTGGACGTACACCGGCCGATCCTGGTTGATGAGCGCCGAGCCGATGATGGCCGAGCCGACGATCGCACCAAATACCGCCGGGCCCTGCCAGCCACCGCCGTGGGCTTCTGCCTGACCCGTGATCGCGAATGCACCAATCAACAAGGCCACGATGGGGAGTTTACGAATCATGATAATTCCTCGGTTCTTCGACCCGGCGTCCGAGCCTGCAACAGGCTCGGGATGGCGCGGGGATACTTCTAAGACAGCAACATTTTGAAAAACAGCACGGCCGCTAGGTAAATTTTGTGTAAGGTCTGTACCGGTTTGTTTACCGGATTTCCGGCATCGGCTGTGATGCCCGGAACAGACCGCCTTATGATCGTTCAGAACCCGATGGTCTGGCTAATCCCGTCCATCCGAAAGTGCATTCGAAGGAGCCTCCCATGCAGATGAACCCCAACAAAGACACCCAACTGTGCATGTCCCTGTCTGGGCGTCCCGGGAATTTCGGTCTGCGGTTTCATAACCATTTGTATGAACAACTGGGGCTGAATTTCTACTACAAGGCGTTCAGCAGTCAGGACCTGCCCGGTGCGGTCGGCGGAATTCGAGCGCTGGGGATTCGCGGTTGCGGCGTGTCGATGCCGTTCAAGGAAGCGAGCATTGCGTTGGTCGATGAACTGGATGCCTCGGCGGCAGCGATCCAGTCGATCAATACCATCGTCAACACCAACGGCCATCTGAAGGCCTACAACACCGATTACATCGCCATTGCTCAATTGCTGGAAACCCACGCGGTGCCGATGGACACGACGTTCGCCCTTCGCGGTAGCGGCGGCATGGCCAAGGCTGTGGCCAGTGCCTTGCGCGATGGCGGTTACAAAAACGGTTTGATCGTGGCCCGCAACGAGCGCGCCGGTCGGGCGCTGGCGGATTCCCTGGGCTATCGCTGGCAGGCAGAACTGGGCGACGAGCGTCCGCAGATGCTGGTCAACGTCACCCCGGTGGGCATGGACGGCGGCCCGGAGGCGGGTCAGCTTTCTTTTGACGTGGATGTGATCAAGTCTGCAGATACTGTGTTCGATGTAGTGGCGATTCCCTCGGAAACCCCGCTGATCGTGCGTGGCCGTGCCGAAGGTAAAAAGGTGATCACCGGGCTGGAAGTGATCGCGATCCAGGCGCTGGAGCAGTTCGTGCTGTACACCGGCGTGCGGCCGACGGTCGAGCAGTTCGATGCAGCGGTGGCGTTCGCGCGCAGTTGATGGAGCCTGTTCAACGGTAAATCCGCCCGGATTTGCCGTTGCCTATACTGCCGGATCAGCAGGCGCAGACTTGCCCATCACAAAAAGCCGAGGTTTGCATGCATCCGCCGATTCTCAACCTGAATGATGTCGAACTCGAACCGCTGCCCGAAGCCCTGTCTCCCGAAGGCGAAACCGCCGGGCGTTATCAGCAGCGTCTGGCCCGGATCGGTCAGCAATTGGGCGCGCAGAAACTCGGTTATCGACTGTATGCGCTGCCGCCGGGCATGCGCGGCAGCCCGTTTCACAGTCATCGTGTGAATGAGGAAATGTTTTACGTGGTGGCCGGGGAGGGGGAAGTGCGCCTGGGCGCCGAACGTTTCCCGATTCGCGCCGGGGACGTGATCGCCTGCCCGCCGGGCGGCCCGGAAGCCGCGCATCAGATCATTAACACCAGTGCTGCGGAGCTGCGCTATCTGGCGGTCAGTACCCAGCAGCAACCGGAAATCTGCGAGTACCCGGATTCGAACAAATACGCGGTAATGGATAACTTCAACGTCGATGCCGAAGGCAATGCCTCGGGCTTCGTGGCGGTGGCGCGGCAAGCGGACGGGGTGGATTACTGGGACGGCGAATAACGCCGCCCCGGTGCGTTTATTCTTCGAGGCGGGCCAGACGTTCTTCCAGCGCCGCAATCCGCGCTTCCAGTTCTTCGATTCGCTCCACCGACACACCGCTGGCAGCCCCACGTTCGCTCGGATTCTGCCGGGCCGCGATAATCGCCTCGATGTCCGCCGGATCGCCCAGTGCGTGGGTGTAGCGATCCTCTCGTTGGCCGGCCTGGCGCGGAATCAGCACCGCCAGCTCCCGGGCGATCAGGCGTTCCAGCTGATGCACAACTTGTTCGGCGTCTTCGAATTCATGCATGCGACCGCTGCGGGTCAGCAGTTCGTTGACCGTCTGCGGGCCGCGCAGGAACATCAAGCCGGTCAGGATCAATTGCGCCGGCACCAGTTCCAGCGCCTTGTCGACCTTGTGCTCCCAGCGATCGGCGCGGCTGCCCATCACCAGTTTGGCGAAACCGCGGCTTTCGAGGGCGCGCAGGCTTTGGCCGACCTGGCCCTGGGTCAGGTTCATCACCGGTTCCCGGCTGGTTTTCTGGTTGCAGGCCAGTACCAGCGCGTTGAGGGTCAACGGGTAGGTTTCCGGGCTGGTGGCCTGTTTCTCGATCAACGAGCCCAGAATGCGGATTTCCGTGGCGTTGAGCCGTGGTTCGTCGGAGCGGGTTTCAAATTCTGTGGTCATCGCGCGTTCCCTCTGCAGTCGAAGGCGCCTAGCCTAATCCTTGCTGGATAAAAGACAAGCCGCGCCGCCATGCGAGCATGGCTATAATCGCCCCACGATTCACCCAGCCACCACGTGAGACTGCCATGACCATTTCCCTGTACGCCGCATCCGTTCCGGTTTTCCAACAAATGCTCAACGCCGTGAGCGATGTGCTGAAAAAGGCTGAAGCCCACGCCACCGAGAAAAACATCGATCCGAACGCCTTCCTGCAAGCGCGTCTGTACCCGGACATGTTTCCGCTGGTACGTCAGGTGCAGATCGCCGTGGACTTCGCCAAAGGCGTGTCCTCGCGTCTGGCCGAAATCGAAATCCCGAAATATGACGACACCGAAACCACCTTCGCCGAGCTGCAAGCGCTGATCGCCAAGGTTCTGGCCTTCATCGGCGAGATCAAGCCAGAGCAGATCAATGGCAAGGAAGGCATCGAGATCGTGACCCGTCCGGGCACCCCGAAAGAGAAGCGCTTCAGTGGCCAGGCTTACCTGCTGAGCTACGGTCTGCCGCAGTTCTTCTTCCACGTCACCACCACCTACGCGCTGCTGCGTCACAACGGTGTGGAAGTGGGCAAGCGCGATTACATGGGCGCGTTCTA
The DNA here is from genome assembly GCF_002113045.1 of Pseudomonas sp. B26(2017). Lineage (NCBI taxonomy): Bacteria > Pseudomonadati > Pseudomonadota > Gammaproteobacteria > Pseudomonadales > Pseudomonadaceae > Pseudomonas > Pseudomonas sp. B26(2017). The sequence continues at coordinate 47,754 of NZ_NEJJ01000011.1, forward strand.
AAACGCTCTGCAACAAAAAGCCCGCCAAGGTTTACGCCTTGGCGGGCTTTTTGTTGCGCCGGGTTTTTACGCCGGGCGCTGGGCTTTCTGTTCTTCGCCCAGGCAAGCGGCAGCGGTGAACAGTACGTCGGTGGAGGAGTTCAGTGCTGTCTCGGCGGAATCCTGCAGCACGCCGATGATGAAGCCGACTGCCACCACCTGCATGGCGATTTCGCTCGGGATGCCAAACAGGCTGCACGCCAGCGGAATCAGCAGCAGCGAGCCCCCGGCCACGCCCGAGGCGCCACAGGCGCAGATTGCGGCGACGACGCTGAGCAGGATCGCGGTCGGGATGTCCACGGCGATGCCCAGGGTGTGCACGGCAGCGAGGGACAGCACGGTGATGGTGATCGCCGCGCCGGCCATGTTGATGGTGGCGCCGAGCGGGATCGATACCGAGTAGGTGTCTTCGTGCAGGCCCAGGCGCTTGCTCAATTCCAGGTTGACCGGAATGTTCGCCGCCGAGCTGCGGGTGAAGAATGCGGTGATGCCGCTTTCGCGCAGGCACTGGAGTGTCAGTGGGTAAGGGTTGCGACGCAGCTTCCAGAACACGATCAGCGGATTCATCACCAGCGCCACGAACAGCATGCAGCCGAGCAGCACTGCCAGCAGATGCGCATAACCGATCAATGCTCCAAACCCGGAGGTGGCCAGGGTCGATGCCACCAGACCAAAAATACCCAACGGTGCGAAACGGATGACCACCCGAACAATCACCGTCACGCCGTTGGACAGATCCCCCAGCACTTCGCGGGTGGTGTCACCGGCGTGCCGAATCGCCACGCCCATGCCGATGGCCCAGGCCAGAATGCCGATGAAGTTGGCGTTCATCAGTGCGCTCACCGGGTTATCGACCACGCTCAGCAAAAGGCTTTGCAGCACTTCACTGATGCCGCCCGGCGCGCTCACCGCGATGTTGTCGGTGGACAGCACCAGATGCGACGGGAACATCATGCTGGCAATCACCGCGACCACGGCGGCCGCGAAGGTGCCCAGTAGATACAGGAACAGAATCGGCCGGATGTGGGTTTCCTGGCCGTGCTTGTGGTTGGCGATCGAGGCCATGACCAGCACGAACACCAGGATCGGTGCCACGGCCTTCAACGCCGAGACGAACACCTTGCCGATGAAGGCCGTGGCTTTGGCCGCTTCCGGCGCGAACAGCGCGAGCGCGATGCCGGCAATCAGGCCGATCAGGATCTGTGTCACCAGGCTGAGGCTTTTAAGACGTTGCAATAGAGAAGGGGATGAAGCGGTCATGAACGGCATCTCTGTTTTTTATAGGGTGCAAGGTTGCGCAATCCGGGCGTTGAATCGGGGCAGGCCACAGACACGAACCAAAAGGACTGACGCGCCAGCCACGCCGTTAAACGGGTGGTTGAACAGGGTGTACGTTTTGCAGGGCGCGGACTTTATCACAGCGTCGTCCGATTCCTTCAGGCATGTGACGATCTGCCACCGGAACCCTCTGCAACTTAGACAGGTTTGTGCAAGTCACTCGGGAAACACTCTGTTAAGATTGCGCATCCTTATTTTCAAATTCTGCCAGCGGGCCTTCGGGTCAGCGCTGGTGTCGTCGTTTTGCTGGAGTTCCTCATGCTGTTGCCCATCCTTCTGTTGTCCGCCGCCGGATTCACGGTGCTGACTACGGAGTTCGTCATTGTCGGCCTGCTGCCGGCGATTGCCCGCGACCTGGCCGTCACCATCCCGCAGGCCGGGTTGCTGGTGACTCTATTCGCTTTCACCGTGGCCATGTTCGGTCCTTTCTTGACGGCATATTTCGCCCGCTTCGAGCGCCGCAAACTGTTCATCACCATTCTGATCATGTTTGGGCTGGCCAATACCGTTGCGGCGCTGGCGCCGAACATCTGGGTCATGGCCATTGCCCGGCTGATCCCGGCGCTGGGGCTGCCGGTGTTCTGGGCGTTGGCCAGTGAAACGGCAGTGGATATCGTCGGCCCGGACTTCGCCGGTCGCGCGATCGCCAAGATCGGCTTCGGCATCGTCTGCGCCACCGTGTTCGGGATTCCGGTCGGCACGCTGATTTCCGATGCGTTCGGCTGGCGCAGTGCGTTCGCCATTCTGGCGGTGATCGCGTTCGCCAAGGCGTTGCTGCTGTTTGTCTATCTGCCGAAAACCAGCCTGCACCAGCATCAGGTCAGCTTCGCTTCGCAGTTCAAGATCCTGCGCAGCCCGTTGATGCTGGGCCATGTGCTGTTGTCGATTCTGGTGTTCAGCGGCATGTTCACCGCCTACACCTATCTGGCGGATATCCTTGAGCGTCTGGCCGGCTTCAATGGCACCGTGGTGGGCTGGTGCCTGATGGGCTTTGGTGCGGTTGGCTTGATCGGTAACTCGCTGGGCGGTCGTGCGGTGGATCGCCATCCGCTGATGGCTTCGGTGATGTTCTGTGCGTTCATGATCCCGGGGATGGTGGCGCTGGTGCCGAACATCAATTCGTCGCTGGGACTGGCGGCGGCGATGGGCATCTGGGGCGTGACCCAGGCGGCCCTGTTTCTGGTCAGCCACGTGCGTTTGATGAAAGCGGCACCGGAAGCGCCGGCCTTCGCCGCGTCGCTGAACATTGCCGGGGCCAACCTCGGGATCGGTCTGGGCGCGATCATTGGCGGTCGAGTGATCGACAGCGCTGGCCTGGGTTTTGTGGGCTTTGCCGCTGCCGGATTCATTCTGCTGTCGATTTTCCTCGCCATGGTGCTGATGGTGCTCAAGCCGCGCGAGGTCTGCGCGCCGGCTTAAAACGCTGTAAACAGTTCGCGTCGGGCACCTTCGGTAATCGCTTTGATGCCGGGGTGCTTGACCTTGCGCTCCACCGAGATCGCGTAGAACGACTCGCTCACCGCATCAGTCTGGCCGATCAACTCGACGCCGTACTGGCGCTTCACCTCATCGGCAATCACGCTCGGGCCGATGAAAATCCCGCTGCCGGACTGACCAAACGCCTGCATCAAGGCGCTGTCATCGAATTCCCCGACAATCCTTGGCTGAATCTGCTGCTCGGCGAACCAGCGCTGCAAACGGCTGCGCACTACTGTTTCCGCGCCGGGGATCAACAGCGGCGCGCCGTGCAGACTGCGCGGGAAATCCTGACCGTATTGCGCTGCCAGTTCGGCGGTGGCGAAAAAACTGATCCCGCATTCCCCGAGTTTCTGACTGTAGCCCTTGATGTCCAGGTGCGAGGGCATGGGGCTGTCGGAGATCACCAGGTCCAGGCGCTGGATCGCCAGATCCGCCAGCAGGCGCTCGAGTTTGTCTTCGCGGCAGGTGATGCGCAGCGGTTCGCTCAATTCCATGGTCGGCGCGATCAGGCGATAGACGATGGATTTGGGCACCACGTCCGCCACGCCGACCCGGAACAGAATCTGCTGTTCGTTGGGCTGGGCGCGCAGCATCAGTTCCAGTTCGCCACCGAGCTGGAACATCTGTTCGGCATAAGGCAGGGCCTGACGCCCGGCTTCGGTCAGCTCAAGCTGCCGGCCGACCCGCTGAAACAACTCGATGCCGTAGGTCTGTTCGAGCAGGGAAATCTGCCCGCTGATGGTTTGCGGCGTCAGGTTCAGTTGCTCGCAGGCGCGCACGATGCTGCCGGTCTTGGCCACCACCCAGAAGTAATGCAGTTGTCGGTAATTGAGCATGGGATTCGGTCCGTCAAATACAGTTCGTATAAATCGAAGTATAGCCGCTAAAAATACGAATTTTCCTGAAGTGTTTGTCTCCCTAGAATGCCCAGCCATCGACGGCCGGTCTGTATGGCGCTGTCTGTTCTATCGAGGGAGGCATCATGAAACTAAAAACTACAGCGTTACTGTTCGCGTCTTTACTGGTACTGGCCGGTTGCGACCAGGCCGAAAAGAGCGCCCAGCAACTGATGGGGCAGGCGGCCGAGGCGGCGAAACAAGCCATCGACGACACGCATAAAGCCGCCGAAGAGGCACTCAGCGATGCCACCGGCAATCTGATCAGCAAGAAAGAACCGAAAGACGACGAAGAAAAATCCGAATCGTCCTCCCAGGAAATCTAAACCGTCTTACACAGAGTCAGGACTGACCCATGGAATACCTGTTAGAACTCGCTTCCAGCCCGACGGCCTGGATTGCCTTGGCCACACTGGTGGTGATGGAAATCGTGCTCGGCATCGATAACCTGATCTTTATCTCGATCCTGACCAACAAGCTGCCCGAGCAGTACCGGCAGAAGGCTCGTCGCCTGGGCATCGGCATGGCGCTGATCATGCGACTGGCGCTGTTGAGCACCATCGCCTTCATCGTCCAGTTGACCGAGCCGGTCATCGAGATCCTGGGCCAGGCGTTCTCCTGGAAGGACATGATCCTGATCGCCGGTGGTCTGTTCCTGGTGTGGAAAGCGACGACCGAGATCCATCACAGCATGGATCCTGCGCCGGAAGATCCGAAGAGCGCCACCTCGACGGTGACTCTGGGCTTCGCCGCCGCGATCGGGCAGATCCTGATGCTGGACATGGTGTTCTCGATCGACAGCATCATTACCGCTGTCGGCATGACCGAACACTTGCCGATCATGGTGATTGCGGTGGTGGTTTCGGTGCTGGTGATGCTGTTTGCAGCTGATCCGCTGGCCAAGTTCATCAACGACAACCCGACGGTGGTGATGCTGGCTCTGGGCTTCCTGATCATGATCGGTATGACGCTGATCGCCGAAGGCTTCGGCGCCCACGTACCGAAAGGTTATGTGTATGCCGCCATGGCGTTCTCGGCTGCGATTGAAGTGCTGAACATGATGTCGCGTCGCGCCCGGCAGAAGAAATTGACTGCCGAAGCGTAATCGCTGGAAAACCAAAGGCCGCCTGAACTCGCGAGAGTCCAGGCGGCCTTTTTGTTTGTGTCGGCTACAGAGAATCAGTGCGCGGTGGCGTGACGGGCGTTGTGTTTCTCGATCTTCCTGGTCGGTGCAGGTTGTACCGGGTGGTGATGGCGCCGGGAAATCCGCAACACGCCCCACAGCATGGCGGCCGCAACGGCCAGCCAGCCGGCAATCAGCATTACGATGGTCATGGTCAGGCTCATCTGTGCCTCCTCTTGCCCTGCGTCGGGCGCTCGCTCTTTGGCTCTTATCTGAATGACAGTCTAGTCGCTGGTGTGTTTCAAGCTATTGACCAAAGGTCGGTGGTGACCAATCAGTTCGCTCTATACAGCCGATGGATCTGTCGCTTTGGGCTATACCGCAGCGTGGCGCCGTCCTATGATCCTCGACCAAGCCGGAACACGATGACCGGTAACTGATCAAGAGAGTGACGATGGTGCAGCTATTTTCCCGGATTCGCGCGGCGCTGCTGGTGGCCGGTTGCGTGACAGCTTTGGTGGGGTGTGCGGGCAGTGTGGCGCCGGAGGTCAAGCGCCTGCCGGAGCGGGTCGAACTCAGCGGCACCTTCTATCGCGGTGAGGCCAATCAGAGCGGGCCGCAAGTGCTGGCCAGCCTGTTGTCGCAGCAGGGCATCGTGATCACACCGGGGCTGCTGGAAAAACCGCTGCATTTACCGGGTGCCGAAGATAAGTTGCAACAGAATCTGCAGAGTCTGGCGCGCGAGTACGGCATGGTCGTGTATCCGCTGGACAGCAATCTGCCGGCGCTGCTGACTCAGGTGGCGGCCGGGTATCCGGTAATGGTGCGTTTCAGTGAGGGTTCGGTGTTTTGGGCTGAGCCGCGTTACGCGATTCTGTCCGGTTACGATCGTCTGAAGCAGAAGGTACTGCTGCGCGCGGGGATGAATCGCCGTGAATTGATGAGCTTCAGTTCGTTCGAGTCGGCCCTCGAAAAGTCCGGTGGCTGGGCGGTGTTGATCCAGAAACCGACGCAGATTCCGGCGGCGGTCGATCAGCAGCGCTGGCTCAAGGCCGCCGACGCGCTGGCTCAGGCCGGGCAGGAACGGGAAGCGGCGCAGGCAAGGAAGGCACTGGCAGCGCATTGAGGCTCCGTTCGTCGCCTGTCGGGCACCCTGGCGGAGCATGTGCTTCTGAACTGTAGCGTCCCGTGTTTTGCGGGCCAGTATCAGGAGGCGAGCATGGCAATTCCAAATTCACCCAGCGGTCCGCATTCTTCCGAGCATGGCAATGGCGACGATCTGGGCTTCGATCCGGACTCGCCGGATCTGGACGATCCGCAAGTCGATCCCGTCGGCCCTGCAAAGGCGCCGAAGGATGTGCAGCCGGGCGATGATCCCAAGCGTCCGGCCAAGCCTTACGATCCCTTGGCTGATCTCAAGCCTTGAAGCGAGGTGCGTATGAGTACCGATTCGAGTTTCGACGACCACAAACCTGACAGTGTGCCTGCCACACCTGAGCCGGAGGTTGATCCGGTGCTGGATCCGGACAGCCCTCTACGCGATCCGTTGGCGCGTCCGGCAGTGGTCACGCCAGAGCATTCGCGCGACCCGAGCGCCGGTGACGGCATTCCCGATGACGACAAGATGCCGTTGCCCAACGACTGAGTGCATGAATGAAAAAGCCCCGACGATTCGGGGCTTTTTCATGGGGGGCGGATTACTTTGAGGCTTCGATCACGCCGCTCTGGCGACTCTTGAGGTTCTTGTCAGCCTTGTATTGCTGGGCCACGGCCGGGACGTTGGCGCTCTTGCCGGTTTCCACCCAGCTGCGGATGCGGCTGGCATCGGCGAAGTGAGTGTATTTGCCGAACGCGTCGAGAATCACCAGCGCGACGGGACGGTTGGCCATGCGGGTCACCAGCACCAGGCAATGACCGGCGGGGTTGGTGAAACCGGTCTTGGTGATGCGGATATCCCAGTCGGCCTTGTTGACCAAGTGATCGGTGTTACGGAAACCCAGGGTGTAATTGGGTTTGCGGAACGAGACGGTCTTTTCCTTGGTGGTGGTCAGCTCGATCAGAAGCGGCTGTTTGTGCGCGGCTACCAGCAACTTGCTCAGGTCGCGGGCGGTGGAGACGTTGCGCTCCGACAGACCGGTGGGTTCCACAAAGTGCGTGCTGGTCATGCCCAGCGCCTTGGCCTTGGCGTTCATCGCTGCGATGAATGCCGCGTAACCGCCCGGATAGTGGTGAGCCAGGCTAGCGGCGGCGCGGTTTTCCGAGGACATCAGGGCAATCAGTAACATCTCTCGGCGGGGCAGTTCGCTTCGCAGTTTGACGCGAGAAAACACACCTTTCATTTCAGGTGTATGGCTGATGTCAACGTCAATCCATTCGTCCATGTTCTGGTGCGCTTCGACCACTACCAGGCCAGTCATCAACTTGCTCACGGAAGCGATGGGCACCACCACGTCCGGGTTGCTGGAATAAATGACTTTGTTGGTCTGCAGATCCATCAGCAGGGCGCTGCCGGAGGCAATCTTCAACTGTGAAGCGTCTCGAGGGGCAGCGGTGGTTTCGGCGGCGTTGACCGTTGGCGTGAGGAGCGTGCCTGAAAATGCAAAAACCAGGCTCAGGATGGACAGGCGAATATTCACGCGGGCGAACTCATGAAGGTTGGAAATGCCGTAATTTGTAACGGCCTGTGTCGTAAAAACGACGCATTTTAGGAGTATGGCTGAAGAACTGTCGATGGTTGTTTGAGGCGCATGAAAAAGTCGTGAAAAGCCCTGTAAAAATAGGGGTTTCCGGCGAACGGTAAAGGTTTTTTCGAGGGCATGAAAAACCCCGCACGAGGCGGGGTTACAGGCAAGCTGAAAACACGACTCAGGCGTGCAGGGTTTCTGCTGCGTAGAGGGTATTTTCCAGCAGGCAGGCGCGGGTCATCGGACCGACGCCGCCCGGTACCGGGGTGATCCAGCCTGCGCGCGGCAGGGCGGTTTCGTACACGACATCACCGACCAGTTTGCCGTCTTCCTGACGGTTGATGCCGACGTCGATGACGATCGCGCCTTCCTTGATCCACTCGCCCTTGACCAGACCCGGCTTGCCGGCGGCCACGACCACCAGATCGGCGCGGCCGACGTGGCCGGCCAGATCCTTGGTGAAGCGGTGGGTGACGGTCACGGTGCAACCGGCCAGCAACAGTTCCATCGCCATCGGGCGACCGACGATGTTGGACGCGCCAACAACAACGGCGTTCATCCCGTACAGATCGGCGCCGGTGCTTTCCAGCAGGGTCATGATGCCCTTCGGGGTGCACGGGCGCAGGAGCGGAATGCGCTGGGCCAGGCGGCCGACGTTATAAGGATGGAAACCGTCGACATCCTTGTCCGGGCGGATGCGCTCCAGCAGTTTGGAAGCGTCCAGGTGCTCTGGCAGAGGGAGTTGAAGCAGAACGCCGTCGATTGCCGGGTCATCGTTCAGTCGATCGATCAGATCGGTCAGCGCTTCTTGAGTGGTTTCGGAAGGCAGGTCGTAGGCTTGAGAGAGGAAGCCGACCTCTTCACAGTCTTTACGCTTGTGCGAGACATAAACCTGAGAGGCAGGATCGCTGCCAACCAGGATCACCGCGAGGCCAGGCGTGCGCAGACCTTGCTGGCGACGTTCGGCAACCCGTTGGGCGATCTGCTGGCGCAGGCTGGCGGCGATCGATTTGCCGTCGATTAGTTGTGCAGTCATTGCGCGTGATTAACCATCGAGAGGGGAAAAAAAGAGAACGCATTCTCGCATGTCAAACGGTGAGGGCAAAGGCGCTTGGTCAGCAAATTCCCCTAAGCCCTTTAATTAAATGAATTTTTTTTAAAAAGGATTTGACGACCTTCGGGTCGCTCTATACTATTCGTCGCACTTGTCGGGCACAGCCTAGCACTGGTTAAGAAAGTCGAACGAAATTACGGTTTCGAATGACTGGAAAGCACTTAGTTTGTAGTCCTCCAAGGGTACAGCTAACAAGGCGCCCGTAGCTCAGCTGGATAGAGCATCCGCCTTCTAAGCGGATGGTCGCAGGTTCGAGTCCTGCCGGGTGCGCCATTAGGCAGCATTGGCACAAGTAACGCGATATGGTGGGCGTAGCTCAGTTGGTAGAGCACGGGATTGTGACTCCCGTTGTCGTGGGTTCGATCCCCATCGTCCACCCCATATTTCGAAAGGCGCCAGATGTAACAGTCTGGCGCCTTTGCTTTAAAAAGCTTCATCCGCGGATGTGGTGGAATTGGTAGACACACTGGATTTAGGTTCCAGCGCCGCGAGGCGTAAGAGTTCGAGTCTCTTCATCCGCACCAATCAAAGCTTCATTCATGCCGTTGGCCGGATGAAGTTTTACAAAGAAGTTGTTTGGCTTCTTTGGCACGCAATATGGTGGGCGTAGCTCAGTTGGTAGAGCACGGGATTGTGACTCCCGTTGTCGTGGGTTCGATCCCCATCGTCCACCCCATATTCCGAAAGGCGCCAGATTTAACAGTCTGGCGCCTTTTTTGTTTTACGGTTTCGGATTTTCGCGGCTGCAGGTTTCGGGTCGCAGGGCAGGGTGCTTCGTCGTATTAATGTTGCTCGATGATGCGCGCTGCCTGCCGACCATGCTTGCGCGGTCGGCTGTCAGGGAGATGATTCAACCGCCTCTATATATAGAAGAGGTTGGTGCAGAGCCCTGGCTTGAATTGGCTGTATTTGCTAACAGGGCGAGGTGCAACCGTTTGTCCCCGCCTTCAAATGGCCTGCTGTTTTTTTACCCGTTTTCAGTAGGGTGACTTCTTGAGTTTGACCTACTAGAATGCTTGCCCTTGATTCTTGGGTCGGAAACGGCCGGCTAACGTCTGTGCAACGAGGAATATCCATGCAAGTTTCTGTTGAAAATACTACTGCTCTTGAGCGCCGCATGAGCATCACCGTGCCGGCTGAGCGCATCGAGACTCAGGTCAACAAGCGTCTGCAGCAGACTGCCCAGAAGGCCAAGATTGCTGGCTTCCGTCCAGGCAAAGTGCCAATGAGCGAAATCAAGCGCCGCTTCGGTGCTGATGCGCGCCAGGAAGCGATCGGTGACCTGATCCAGTCCTCCTTCTACGAAGCTGTGGTCGAGCAGAAGCTGAATCCGGCCGGTTCGCCGTCGATCGAGCCAAAGTCGCTCGAAGCTGGCAAGGACCTGGAATACGTAGCCGTATTCGAAGTTTTCCCTGAGTTCACCGTTGCCGGTTTCGAAAGCATCAACGTTGAGCGTCTGAGCGCTGAAGTGGCTGACGCCGATCTGGACAAGATGCTGGACATCCTGCGCAAGCAGAACACGCGTTTCGAAGTGGCTGAGCGTGCTGCCCAGAACGAAGACCAACTGAACATCGATTTCGTTGGCAAGGTCGACGGCGAAGTGTTCGCTGGCGGTTCCGCCAAGGGCACTCAGCTGGTGCTGGGTTCCGGTCGCATGATCCCTGGCTTCGAGGAAGGCCTCGTTGGCGCCAAGGCCGGTGAAGAGCGCGTTCTGAACCTGACCTTCCCAGAGGACTATCAGAACCTGGACCTGGCTGGCAAAACCGCCGAGTTCACCGTGACTGTCAACACCGTTTCCGAGCCAAAACTGCCAGAGCTGAACGAAGAGTTCTTCGCTCAATTCGGTATCAAGGAAAGCGGCATCGACGGTTTCCGCTCCGAAGTTCGCAAGAACATGGAGCGTGAACTGCGTCAGGCGATCAAATCCAAGGTCAAGAATCAGGTAATGGACGGTCTGCTGGCCACCAACCCGATCGAGGTGCCCAAGGCTCTGTTGTCCAACGAAGTTGACCGTCTGCGCGTGCAGGCTGTTCAGCAGTTCGGTGGCAACATCAAGCCTGACCAACTGCCTGCCGAGCTGTTCGAAGAACAAGCCAAGCGTCGCGTTGTACTGGGTCTGATCGTGGCCGAAGTGGTCAAGCAGTTCGACCTGAAGCCAGACGAAGCCCGCGTTCGCGAAATGATTCAGGAAATGGCTTCGGCTTACCAGGAGCCTGAGCAGGTCGTGTCCTGGTACTACAAGAACGAGCAGCAACTGAACGAAGTCCGTTCGGTTGTGCTGGAAGAACAAGTTGTGGATACTGTTCTGCAGAAAGCTAGCGTGACCGACAAAGCGGTCTCTTACGAAGAAGCGGTCAAGCCGGTAGAAGCTCCAAAAGCCGACTGATTGTTTTTGCGTTAGAAGCACACACCATAAGCCAGCCTTCGAGCTGGCTTATGCGTATTCAAGACATGACTATTTGGGAGTGACTGCAGAGCATGTTCCGTAATTCCTATATTCAGCAGAACTCTGATATCCAGGCCGCCGGCGGCCTGGTCCCGATGGTTGTCGAGCAATCTGCTCGTGGCGAGCGCGCCTATGACATCTACTCGCGTCTTCTCAAGGAGCGAGTAATCTTTCTGGTGGGCCCTGTAGAGGACTACATGGCCAACCTGATTTGCGCGCAATTGCTGTTCCTTGAAGCGGAAAACCCGGACAAGGACATCCATCTTTATATCAACTCCCCGGGCGGTTCGGTGACAGCGGGCATGTCGATCTACGACACCATGCAGTTCATCAAGCCAAACGTATCGACTACCTGTATCGGTCAGGCGTGCAGCATGGGCGCGTTCCTGCTGACGGCCGGTGCACCTGGCAAGCGTTTCTGCCTGCCTAACTCGCGCGTGATGATTCACCAGCCACTGGGCGGTTTCCAGGGCCAGGCATCGGACATTGAAATCCATGCCAAGGAAATCCTCTTCATTCGCGAGCGTCTCAACACGCTGATGGCCAAGCACAGCGGCCGTACGCTTGAAGAAATCGAGCGCGACACCAACCGCGACAACTTCATGAGTGCAGAAGCTGCGAAGGAATACGGTCTGATCGACGAAGTGATCAACCAGCGCCCAGCTTAAAAACAAGCAGCTCAAAATAGGCTTGGTCGGCGCGTCTGATCAGCGGCGGGCTTGAAAAAGCCCGCAATAGCCTTCATCTTGTGTTGCAAGCCTATCGGATTTGGATCGAACGAATGACTGACACCCGCAACGGCGAGGACAACGGCAAGCTGCTCTATTGCTCCTTCTGTGGCAAAAGCCAGCATGAAGTGCGCAAATTGATTGCCGGCCCCTCGGTCTTTATCTGCGACGAGTGCGTCGACCTGTGCAATGACATCATCCGCGAGGAGGTGCAGGAAGCACAGGCCGAAAGCAGCGCGCATAAATTGCCTTCGCCTAAAGAAATCAGCGGCATCCTTGATCAGTATGTAATTGGTCAGGAGCGTGCCAAGAAGGTTCTGGCAGTGGCGGTGTACAACCACTACAAGCGTCTGAACCAGCGTGACAAAAAGGCTGACGACGTCGAACTCGGCAAGAGCAACATCCTGCTGATCGGCCCGACCGGCTCCGGTAAAACCCTGCTGGCCGAAACCCTGGCCCGCTTGCTGAACGTTCCGTTCACCATCGCCGACGCAACCACCCTCACCGAGGCGGGTTACGTGGGTGAAGACGTCGAGAACATCATTCAGAAGCTGCTGCAGAAGTGCGATTACGACGTAGAGAAAGCCCAGATGGGCATTGTCTACATCGACGAAATCGACAAGATTTCGCGCAAGTCCGACAACCCGTCGATCACCCGGGACGTTTCCGGTGAAGGCGTGCAGCAGGCCTTGCTCAAACTGATCGAAGGCACGGTCGCTTCGGTTCCGCCGCAAGGTGGCCGCAAGCATCCGCAGCAGGAATTCCTTCAGGTTGATACCCGCAACATCCTGTTCATCTGCGGTGGCGCATTCTCCGGTCTGGAGAAGGTCATTCAGAACCGTTCTACAAAGGGTGGCATCGGTTTCAACGCAGAAGTGCGCAGCAAGGAAGAAGGCAAGAAGGTGGGCGAGTCCCTGCGTGAAGTCGAGCCTGACGATCTGGTCAAGTTCGGTCTGATCCCGGAATTCGTCGGTCGTCTGCCGGTCCTGGCGACGCTGGACGAGCTGGATGAGGCTGCTTTGATGCAGATCCTCACCGAGCCGAAAAATGCCCTGACCAAACAGTATGCCAAGCTGTTCGAGATGGAAGGCGTGGATCTGGAATTCCGTTCCGACGCGCTGAAAGCAGTCGCCAAACGTGCCCTGGAACGTAAAACCGGTGCCCGTGGCCTGCGTTCGATTCTCGAAGGTGTACTGCTCGACACGATGTATGAGATCCCCTCGCAGTCCGAGGTGAGCAAAGTAGTGATCGATGAAAGCGTGATCGAGGGCAAGTCCAAACCACTGTATATCTACGAAAACAGTGAGCCGGCTGCCAAGGCTGCACCGGACGCGTAAGCGTCCGGTCTGCCGGAACAAAGAAGGGGCCTTCGGGCCTCTTTTTTTTTATGTCGTTTTTTACACCCCCTTTACGCTTGTTTTTTTTCAAGTCAGCCCCCATCTTGGTTTCAAGTTCAATTCCATCTGATTACGGCCATATGGCCGCCGTAGAGGCGAAATCATGAAGACCACCATCGAATTGCCTCTCCTGCCATTGCGTGATGTCGTTGTGTATCCGCACATGGTTATCCCGCTGTTCGTGGGGCGCGAGAAATCCATCGAAGCCCTCGAGGCCGCGATGACGGGCGACAAGCAGATCCTGCTGCTGGCCCAGAGAAACCCGGCTGACGACGATCCCGGTGAAGAAGCTCTCTATCGCGTAGGTACCATCGCCACAGTTCTGCAACTGCTGAAGCTTCCGGACGGCACCGTCAAGGTTCTGGTCGAAGGCGAGCAACGTGGCGCTGTCGAGCGCTTCAGCGAAGTCGATGGCCACTGTCGTGCCGAAGTCTCGTTGATCGACGAAGTCGACGCCGCCGAGCGTGAGTCCGAAGTGTTCGTGCGCAGCCTGCTGTCGCAGTTCGAACAATACGTGCAGCTGGGCAAGAAAGTCCCGGCTGAAGTCCTGTCGTCGCTCAACAGCATCGACGAGCCTGGCCGCCTGGTAGACACCATGGCCGCGCACATGGCACTGAAGATCGAGCAGAAGCAGGAAATCCTCGAAATCATCGATTTGTCAGCCCGGGTTGAGCACGTTCTGGCCCTGCTGGACGCCGAGATCGACCTGCTGCAAGTCGAAAAACGCATTCGTGGCCGCGTCAAAAAGCAAATGGAGCGCAGTCAGCGCGAGTACTACCTGAACGAGCAGATGAAGGCCATTCAGAAAGAGCTCGGCGACAGCGACGAAGGCCACAACGAAATCGAAGACCTGAAAAAGCGTATTGATGCTGCCGGTCTGCCGAAAGATGCCCTGGCCAAGGCCACTGCCGAGCTGAACAAGCTCAAGCAGATGTCGCCGATGTCTGCTGAAGCCACCGTGGTGCGCTCCTACATCGACTGGCTGGTTCAGGTGCCTTGGAAGGCTCAGAGCAAGGTGCGTCTGGACCTGGCCCGTGCCGAAGACATTCTCGACGCCGATCACTACGGCCTCGAAGAGGTCAAGGAACGCATCCTTGAATACCTCGCCGTGCAAAAACGCGTGAAGAAAATCCGTGGCCCGGTGTTGTGCCTGGTCGGTCCTCCAGGCGTGGGTAAAACCTCGCTGGCGGAGTCGATCGCTCATGCCACCAACCGCAAATTCGTGCGCATGGCCCTCGGTGGTGTGCGTGACGAAGCGGAAATCCGTGGTCACCGTCGGACTTACATCGGTTCGATGCCAGGAAGATTGATTCAAAAGATGACAAAAGTGGGTGTGCGCAACCCGCTGTTCCTGCTCGATGAAATCGACAAAATGGGCAGCGACATGCGTGGCGACCCGGCGTCGGCGCTGCTCGAGGTGCTCGATCCGGAACAGAACCACAACTTCAACGACCACTATCTGGAAGTCGATTACGACCTTTCGGATGTGATGTTCCTGTGCACCTCGAACTCGATGAACATCCCGCCAGCGCTGTTGGACCGGATGGAAGTGATCCGCCTGCCGGGTTACACCGAAGACGAGAAGATCAACATTGCGGTCAAGTACCTCTCGCCAAAGCAGATTGCAGCCAACGGCATGAAGAAGGGCGAGCTGGAATTCGACGAAGAAGCGATCCGCGACATCATCCGTTATTACACCCGCGAAGCCGGTGTGCGTGGCCTCGAGCGGCAGATTGCCAAGGTTTGCCGCAAGGCGGTCAAAGAGCACGCGCTGGAAAAACGCTTCTCGGTAAAAGTGACAGCTGACTTGCTGGAGCATTTCCTCGGTGTTCGCAAGTTCCGCTACGGTCTGGCCGAGCAGCAGGATCAGATCGGTCAAGTGACCGGCCTGGCCTGGACTCAGGTGGGTGGCGAACTGCTGACCATCGAAGCGGCTGTGGTGCCGGGTAAAGGTCAACTGATCAAGACCGGTTCGCTGGGTGACGTAATGGTCGAATCGATCACTGCGGCCCAGACCGTGGTGCGCAGCCGTGCCAAGAGCCTGGGCATTCCTCTGGACTTCCACGAGAAGCGCGACACTCACATTCACATGCCGGAAGGCGCTACGCCGAAAGACGGCCCGAGCGCCGGTGTAGGCATGTGTACTGCGCTGGTGTCGGCTTTGACGGGTATTCCTGTGCGAGCGGATGTCGCCATGACCGGCGAGATCACACTGCGTGGTCAAGTTCTCGCCATCGGTGGTTTGAAAGAAAAACTGCTGGCCGCTCACCGTGGCGGAATCAAGACAGTGATTATTCCGGAAGAGAACGTGCGCGATCTGAAGGAGATTCCTGACAATATCAAGCAGGATCTGCAGATCAAACCAGTTAAATGGATTGACGAGGTCCTGCAAATTGCGCTGCAATACGCGCCGGAGCCCTTGCCGGATGTGGCTCCGGAGATAGTTGCCAAGGACGAAAAACGTGAGTCTGACTCTAAGGAAAGAATTAGCACGCATTAATACGCTTTTGCCTGGGGGGCTTCCTTGACAGCTTTTTAGAGCCCTTGTTATAAAGCGGCTCTTAAGTGTCTGTAGGCCATTCAGCACTCGTTTTTGCTTTCACCAAAAAACTTAGAATCATCTCAAAATAGATATAAGGGGACTTAGAGTGAACAAGTCGGAACTGATTGATGCTATCGCTGCATCCGCTGATATCCCGAAAGCTGCTGCTGGCCGTGCGCTGGACGCTGTAATCGAATCCGTCACTGGCGCTCTCAAGGCTGGCGACTCCGTTGTTCTGGTTGGCTTCGGTACTTTCTCCGTAACTGATCGTCCAGCTCGCATCGGTCGTAACCCACAGACCGGCAAGACTCTGGAAATCGCGGCAGCCAAGAAGCCAGGTTTCAAAGCCGGTAAAGCCCTGAAAGAAGCCGTCAACTAAGTTTGATTCAGGTTTTTACCCATCCGGGTCGGGGTCATGCCTGACTTGGCAGCGGAGCGGTAGAGCAGGCGGTTGGAATAGCCGCCTGTCACACCGGGATCGAGGGTTCGAGCCCTGTCCGCTCCGCCAGTTACGAGAAGGCGCATCCTCGGATGCGCCTTTCTTCTATCCGGATTCTACCCACGCTCCACGGTTGCCTAATTTGAAGTTCAACCGTTTCTGGGGGACGCATGCTGCAGAATATCAGGGACAATTCACAAGGCTGGATTGCCAAGACCATTATCGGAGTCATCGTTGCACTGATGGCTCTGACCGGTTTCGACGCCATTTTCCAGGCCACGACTCACAAGAATGAGGCGGCCAAGGTCAACGGTGAAGAAATCAGCCAGAACGAGCTGAGCCAGGCGGTGGATATGCAACGCCGTCAGCTGATGCAACAACTGGGCAAGGACTTCGACGCCTCCTTGCTGGACGAAAAAATGCTGCGCGAATCAGCCCTCAAGGGTTTGATCGATCGCAAGCTGCTGCTGCAAGGCGCGGAACAATCGAAATTCGCTTTCTCCGAAGCGGCCCTGGATCAAGTGATCCTGCAGACGCCTGAATTCCAGGTCGACGGCAAGTTCAGCTCCGACCGTTTCGATCAGGTGATCCGTCAACTGGGCTACACCCGCATGCAGTTCCGCCAGATGCTGGCTCAGGAAATGCTGATCGGCCAGTTGCGCGCCGGTGTGGCGGGCAGCGGTTTCGTGACCGACGCTCAAGTGCTGGCCTTCGCCCGTCTGGAAAAACAGACCCGCGATTTCGCCACGTTGAACATCAAGGCTGATCCTTCGGCCGTTAAGCTGACCGATGACGAGGTCAAGGCTTACTACGACGAGCACGCCAAGGAATTCATGACCCCGGATCAAGTGGTTATCGATTACCTGGAGCTGAAAAAGGCTTCGTTCTTCGATCAGATCACCGTCAAGGACGAAGACCTGCAGGCGGCGTATCAGAAAGAGATCGCCAACCTGTCGGAACAGCGTCGCGCGGCGCACATTCTGATTGAAGTCAACGACAAGACCACCGAAGCTCAGGCCAAGGCGAAGATCGAAGAAATCCAGGCGCGTCTGGCCAAGGGCGAGAAATTCGAAGCGCTGGCCAAGGAGTTCTCGCAGGATCCGGGTTCGGCCAACAACGGTGGTGACCTCGGTTATGCCGGTCCTGGCGTTTACGATCCAGCCTTCGAGAAAGCCCTGTACTCGCTGAACAAGGATCAGGTTTCCGAGCCGGTTCGCACCGACTTCGGTTACCACCTGATCAAGCTGCTGGGTGTCGAGGCGCCTGAAGTGCCGACCCTGGCCAGCCTGAAAGACAAGCTGACCCGCGAGCTGAAAACCCAGCAAGTGGAGCAGCGTTTCGTCGAGGCGACCAAGCAACTGGAAGACTCTTCGTTCGAAGCATCCGACCTGGCCCAGCCAGCGCAGGAGCTGAAACTGACCGTGCACACCTCCAAGCCGTTCGGCCGTGAAGGTGGCGAAGGCGTTACAGCCAACCGTGCCGTCGTGACCGCCGCGTTCAGCACTGAAGTGCTGGAAGAGGGGGCCAACAGCACCGCCATTGAGCTGGATCCGGAAACCGTGATCGTGCTGCGTGCCAAGGAGCATCTGAAGCCTGCTCAATTGCCGCTGGAAAGCGTAGCCGCTGCCATTCGCACCCAATTGACCAAAGAGCACGCCAGCGCGGCTGCCAAGACCAAGGCGGAGCAACTGATCGCCAGTCTGCGTGATGGCAAGACGCCGCTGGACAAGGCGGTGGACGGTCAGAACTGGAAGGTCACTGAAGCGGCGAACCGCGCTCAGGAAGGCGTTGATCCGGCGGTGCTGCAAGCGTTGTTCCGCATGCCGAAACCGTCCGCCAAGGACAAGCCGACCTTCACCAGCGTGACGCTGGCGGATGGCAGCCTGACCATCGTGCGTCTGAACGGCGTGAACGAAGCAGCGGCTCCGACCGATGAAGAGAAAGCGCAATACCGTCGCTTCCTCGCATCGCGTGTAGGCCAGCAAGACTTCGCGGCGTACCGCAAACAGCTGGAAAGCGAAGCCGACATCAAGCGTTTCTGATGCCTGGCTGAGCCGCAAGACCCGAGCCCCGGATGAAAATCCGGGGTTTTTTTATGCGCGCTGTTTCTGCCGCGGTCTGGGTCCTGTGGCGATCAAGCCGGGATGCAACCGCCAAATTGCGCGTGTTCGTCGATCATTTATCAGCGCGACTTTTTCCTGCGATTGAAGGTCGATAGAGTTGTAACTGTTTTAAGACACTAATCCATACGCCGCGGGGCAGCGATCTGTTGCACAATACGCCCCGGACCGTTTTCCCTCAGGATGTTCAATGTTGAATTCTATTCCCGTGCGTTTCATCGGGTTGGCGTTGTTGCTGACCGCCGCTGCCGGCTGTTCCAAGGACAAGCCTATCTACGAGCATGAGAATTTCGACGACTCCGGCACCTTTTCGCGCAATTACCCGGTGACCGACACCGCCAGTTGCGAAGCGGCCCGCCGAGCGTTGCTCAGCCAGGGCTACATCATTACCAGCAATGACCCGAAACTGGTCAGCGGGCACAAGAGCTTTCAGCAGACCGGCGAAACCCATCTGGAGATCAGCTTCAACGTGGTGTGCGCCGATGATGGCAGCGCCGGCCATCACGCCACCGTGTTCGCCAACGCCCTGCAGGACCGCTACGCGCTGAAGAAGACTAACAACTCGGCCAGCCTCGGTGTCGGCGTGCTGGGCTCGGTCTCGATGCCGATCGGCTCGTCTGACGACTCGATGGTCAAGGTCGCCAGCGAAACGGTGTCGTCGCAGAAGTTCTACGAGCGCTTCTTCACGTTGGTCGAGCTGTTCCTGCCGGCTGACGCAAAGAAGGCTGCGCACATCACCGAAAAGCCGAAGACCGACCTGGGCGTCCCGGAAGCCAAAGCGACGCCAGCTCCATTGGCTCCAACCCCTGCGGCTGAACCCGCCCCGGCCCCGGCCCCAGCACCGGCGGCCGAGCCCGCTGCGGCACCGGCGCCAACGCCTGCGGAGGCAACCCCGGCCAGTTCCGAGCCGGTAGCATCGCCGGCCGAAGCCGCGCCGATCACCCCGGCACCGGTTGCCGAACCTGCGCCCGCGACGCAAACCATCACCCCTCCGGCCAACCCGACGGACATGCCGCCGCCCTCCGAGCCGATTCCAGCCATGCCTGCCTCCGGGCAGTGAGCTTTACGCCACGTCTCCGACCTCTGTCGGACGCGTGGCGTTTTGTTGTCTCCCTTGAGCTTCTTCCTGCCAGTCCCGTCGAAAAAATTCCCGCGATAAACTCCTGACCGCCTGCTACGTTTATTTCATGAAGGACGCGTTTCATTTTTCCTTCACACGGGCACTTTATGCTCGAGGCACTGGTCATTTGTTCCAGGCCATTTCAAGCAAGCAGGTAGGGGGATTACGCAATGGATGACTATCAAGAAGAACTGCTCGAATTCCAGGCCTTTGAGCTGGATTCACCCGAGCCTGCGGAAGACGCCACCGAGCTGTGAGGCGTCAGCCTGTCTTGCGGTGACTGCGGCGAAATTCGCCCGGTGTCTGGCCGTTCCAGCGCTTGAAGGCGCGCTGGAAAGCTTCGGCCGAAGCAAACCCAAGCAGGTAGGCGATTTCACCGAATGCCAGTTCGGTGTCGCGGATGTAGGTCATCGCCAGATCACGGCGGGTGTCATTGAGGATCGCGCGAAACTGCGTGCCTTCCTCGGCCAGCTTTCGCCGCAACGTCCAGGTCGGCAGCTTCAGGCGTGCCGCCACTTCTTCCAGATCCGGTTCCCGGCCGCCATTGAGCAACGGCCCGAGCAATTGCGTGATGCGCTCACGCAGGCTGCGGGTGCGGGTCAATTGCTCCAGTTCCCGTTCACACAAACCGAGCAGATGTTTCCAGGTGCTGGGGCAATGCTCCGGGTTGCGTTGGGCCAGGCTGGTGAGGCTCAGGCGCAGTTGATTGTGTTCGGCGCCGAACTGGATCGGGCATTCGCCGAGCACCGTATAAGCGTCGCGGTAATCCGGGATGTCGAATTCGATTTCGATCCGTTCGGCGCGCAGGGGCTCGGGGCTGACGCTGGACAACTGATGCAGCCAGCCGGCAATGATCGAATCCACCACAAAGCGGTTGTAGGCGTTGTACGGGCTGATCGAGTAGAACCGCAGCCACGCACCACTGGCGTCCTCGTGGAAACTCGACTGACCGCGATAGTTGGAGCCGTACAAGGGTTCGAAGCGAGTCAGACAACGAGCGGCTTCGCGTACCGTCGGGGCCTGCGCCGCGGTCACGCCGGCCAGCCCTGCCTGACTCAAGCGACTGAGCCCGCCCATGCGCAAACCCAGTGCCGGATCGCCGGTCAGCTGGATCGCGCCATGCCCCAGACGCATGTAGCGCGGGATCGACAGACGCGCCCCGGCTTCGGCCAGTCGTGCGGCATCCAGGCCGTACTGTTGGAGCAATGGCAACGGATCGACGCCATGGCTGCGCACGGCATCGGCCAGGCTGTGGACGAAGCCCACCGACAGATCCCCGAGACGCATCGGCAGCGGTTTCATGGTTTACAGCCAGAGGTTCAGCAGGCGCGCGCCACGAGCTTCGCTGTCAGCGAACTGCTGGCCGTTACTGTTGAGGAAGCTTTGCCCGGAACTCGGTTTGTCCCAGAACTGCCCGCGCAGAAACACACTCATGCCGGCCAGCGCCTTGCTGGCCGACGGTTGCGCGGTCAGGGTCAACTGGTGCCAGGCCTGGCCTTCGCTGATCGCTCCCGGTTTCAGGCTGACCGAGCCCGGCACGCTCAAGCCTTTGTAGCCTTTCCACGGTTGATCCCAGACGCCATGACCGACGACAACCGCAGGCACTGCGATCAGCTGCGCGCCTTGTTCGTCGAGTTTGCGGTAGTTGTCCGGATACCAACTGTCCTTGCCGATCAGCACGCCAAGGCGTCCGGCCGGAGTGTCGACCACATTGATCCGTGAAGCCTCGCGGGTGCTGGGTGCTTCGTCCTGATCGAAGACCGGACGCATCTGCCGCTGAGGCTGGCCGAGCGGGGCGCCGTCACGGCCAAAGACTACGGTGCTGTTGTACAGCGCGCCACTACCGGCCTTGAGCCTGCCTTCGATGATGTTCGGCTCGGGCAACACGATCGAGCCGGCCACCAGTGTGATCCGGAATTCCTTCGCCAACCCACCGAACAGCGCTTGATAGTCCTTGGCCATGTCCCGGGACTTCATGCGCAGGTGCGCGTCATCCAGACGTTTGCTGCCCTTGGCGGTGAGCCAGGCGCGAGCAAATTGCACCGGGTTGCTCGCCGCCAGCCAGTTCATCGCTTCGGCGAGGGTGGCGGCCTGGTACAGCTCGTCTTTCTCGCCGCTGATCATCAGCCAGGTGCCGACATGCTCCGGCAGGATGACCACGGTTTTTTCATTCAACAGCCCCTGATCCTGAGCCTGCTGCAAATAGGCGGCGAGCTTGCGGTGCAGACGTTCGGGGCTTTGGTAGTCGGTGGGGAACAGTTCGGGCTGGATGCCCAGCAGATTGCCGCGGTCGGCCGGGGTGCCCTGATCGACCGCGAGTTTGATCCGCAGGTCCGACAGGTAATGACCGGCCGGGCGGTCAGCCGCCCACATGGCGTAGAAGGTGAGCGCGGCGATGAGCGCCATGGAAAAAGTCAGGTACAGAAGTTTGCGCATGAAATCCAACAACAGCCGGGTACAGGGTGTGCGGACAGGGTAGGGCGCCAGCTCCGGCTTGCCAAGGGGCGCTGCGCATTTGGATCAATAACTTGTCAGTTACGGTCATTGAGTGACAGCGATGCGACTCCTAATCTGTCGACCATGACTGACGGGGGACGCAGAGCTCCCGCATTTTCCGTGATCGCTCGCTGTGGAGTTAACGATGACCGCCACTCAATACCCGCACCTGCTGGCCCCGCTGGACCTGGGATTCACCACGCTGCGCAACCGCACCCTGATGGGCTCGATGCACACCGGCCTTGAAGAGAAGCCGGGTGGATTCGAACGCATGGCGGCATACTTCGCCGAGCGTGCCCGTGGCGGCGTCGGCCTGATGGTGACCGGCGGTATCGGCCCGAACGACGAGGGCGGTGTGTATTCCGGTGCGGCCAAGCTGACCACCGAGGAAGAAGCGCTCAAGCACCGTATCGTCACCCGCGCGGTGCATGAGGCGGGCGGCAAGATCTGCATGCAGATCCTCCACGCCGGCCGTTATGCCTACAGCCCGAAACAGGTTGCGCCGAGCGCGATTCAGGCGCCGATCAACCCGTTCAAGCCCAAGGAGCTGGACGAGGAAGGCATCGAGAAACAGATCAACGATTTCGTCACCTGCTCGGTACTGGCCCGGACCGCCGAGTACGACGGCGTGGAAATCATGGGCTCGGAAGGTTATTTCATTAACCAGTTCCTGGCGGCCCACACCAACCATCGCACCGACCGTTGGGGCGGCAGCTACGAAAACCGCATGCGTCTGCCGGTGGAAATCGTTCGCCGCGTACGTGAAGCGGTGGGTCCGAACTTCATCATCATCTTCCGTCTGTCGATGCTTGATCTGGTGGAAGGCGGCAGCACCTGGGAAGAAATCGTTACCCTGGCCAAAGCCATCGAGCAGGCCGGTGCGACCATCATCAACACCGGTATCGGTTGGCACGAAGCACGGATTCCGACCATCGCCACCAAAGTGCCGCGTGCGGCGTTCAGCAAGGTCACGGCCAAGCTGCGTGGCTCGGTGAGCATTCCGCTGATCACCACTAACCGCATCAACACCCCGGAAGTCGCCGAGCAGATTCTCGCCGAAGGCGATGCCGACATGGTGTCGATGGCGCGGCCGTTCCTCGCCGACCCGGATTTTGTCAACAAAGCCGCTGAAGGCCGCGCTGACGAAATCAACACCTGCATCGGTTGCAACCAGGCCTGTCTCGATCACACCTTCGGCGGCAAGCTCACCAGTTGCCTGGTCAACCCGCGTGCCTGCCACGAGACCGAACTCAACTATCTGCCGGTCAAGCAGATCAAGAAGATCGCCGTGGTCGGTGCCGGTCCTGCCGGTCTGTCCGCTGCCACCGTGGCCGCCGAGCGCGGGCACCAGGTGACCTTGTTCGATTCGGCCAGCGAGATCGGTGGCCAGTTCAACGTCGCCAAGCGTGTGCCGGGCAAGGAAGAGTTTTACGAAACCCTGCGCTACTTCAAACGCAAGTTGCAGACCACCCACGTCGAGGTGTGCCTGAACACCCGCGTCGACGTGGCGAAGCTGGTCGAGGGCGGTTACGACGAAGTCATTCTGGCGACCGGCATTGTGCCGCGTCTGCCGGCGATTCCGGGCATCGAGAACGCCAAAGTGCTGAGCTACCTGGATGTGCTGCTCGAGCGCAAACCGGTCGGCAAGCGTGTCGCAGTGATCGGCGCCGGCGGCATCGGTTTCGATGTGTCGGAATTCCTCGTGCATGAAGGTGTGGCCACCAGTCAGGATCGCGCTGCGTTCTGGAAAGAGTGGGGCATCGACTCGAATCTGGAAGCCCGTGGTGGCGTGGCCGGGATCAAGGCTGCACCACATGCTCCGGCGCGCGATGTGTTCCTGCTGCAGCGCAAGAAATCCAAGGTCGGTGACGGTCTGGGCAAGACCACCGGCTGGATTCATCGCACCGGTCTGAAGAACAAGCAGGTACAGATGCTCAACAGCGTCGAATACCTGAAGATCGACGACCAGGGCCTGCACATTCGCATCGGCGAAACCGGCGAGCCGCAAGTGTTGCCGGTGGACAACATCGTCATCTGCGCCGGCCAGGATCCGCTGCGCGAGCTGCACGACGGTCTGATCGAAGCCGGGCAGAACGTGCACCTGATCGGCGGCGCCGATGTGGCGGCCGAGCTGGATGCCAAACGTGCGATCAATCAGGGTTCGCGTCTGGCCGCTGAGCTGTAACGCTGCAACCAGGTCCAGCGTGCCAACGACCATCGCGAGCAAGCTCGCTCCCACAGGTTTTGCGTCGTTCACAGATGTTGTGAGCTCAGCAGAACCTTGTGGGAGCGAGCTTGCTCGCGATGGCGTCCTTTGTGCGACTAGAATGCTGGCTCTGTCCAGAATGAAAAGTCACCCATGCTTCTTCCCCCCGCAGACTGGCTCCCTCAAGCCCCCCTCGATCCCCTTCATCTGGACTGGCTCACCGCCGCCGGCATTGAAGTCGCGAACCTGCGTCTGGACCGGATCGATCCGCTGATCAGCGGCAACAAGTGGTTCAAACTCGTCGAACATCTCAAAGCCGCCGATCGCGCGGGCGCCGAAGGCATCATCAGTCTGGGCGGCGCGCACTCCAATCATCTGCATGCACTGGCGGCTGCGGGCAAACGCCTGGGATTCACGACGGTCGGGCTGTTGCGCGGGCATGCGCAGGACACGCCGACGGTCAGGGATTTGCAGGATTTCGGCATGCAACTGCACTGGCTCGGGTTTGGCGGTTATCGGGCGCGGCATGAGCCGGGGTTCTGGCAGCCGTGGCGAGAGCAATATCCGACGCTGCATCCGGTGCCTGAAGGTGGCGGCGGTTTGCCGGGGGCGCAGGGTTGTGCGTCATTGAAGGATCAAGTCAATGCGCAACTCGGCAAGCTCGGCTGGAGCGACTATCACGGTTGGTGGCTGGCCTGTGGCACGGGCACCACGCTCGCGGGATTGGTTTTGGCCGAGGCAGGACAACATGCGGTGTATGGCGCAATGGCTGTGCCCGACGATCACGGCGTCGCGGCCAATGTCGAGGCGATCGTGAGTGAAGCCGGAGGCTACGAGCTGTTCGACGCCAGCCGTGGTGGTTTCGCCAAGGTCGATCCGGCACTGCTTGAATTCATCGCGCAAACCGAACAGGCCAGCGGCATTCCCCTCGAACCGCTGTACACCGGGAAAGCCTTGCTGGCGCTCAAACAACAGATCGAATCTGGCCGCTTTGCCCGGGGTTCACGCTTGATTTTTGTCCACACCGGCGGTTTGCAGGGCCGGCGTGGATTTGATGGCTAGCCCTGATTGCGCTTGGGCATCATCCGCAGCAGCGTGTTATCGCCCACCACGTAATGGTGATACAGCCCCGCCAATGCATGCAGGCCGATCAGCCAATAGCCGATATTGCCGATCAGTACGTGCCATTGTTCAACCTGCTTGGCAAAGGCTTTGTCTTCTTGCACCAGCAACGGCAGGTCGAAACCGTAGAACATCACTTGATGGCCCTCGGCGCTGGTGATCAGCCAGCCGAGGATCGGCATGGCGATCATGAACAGGTACAGCGCCCAGTGCATCAGTCTGGCAAGCGCGGTCTGCCACAGCGGTGAAGCGGGGAAGATCTTCGGCGCCGGGCCGATGCTGCGTGCCAGCAGGCGAAACCACACCAGCACGAAAACCGTCAGGCCCAGCATGTAGTGCACCTCGCGGATCAGCGAGCGGCCACCACTGCCCTTGGGGAAGATGCCACGCAATTCCATGCTGGCGTAAACCAGCACCAACAGCACCAGCATCAACCAGTGCAACAGGACTGACACGGTGCTGTAGCGTGATTCTGAACTTGTCCACGGCATACGGTATTTCCTCACGGATCAGGGACGAAACGTGCCGTTCTTGAGCGACGGCATGCCTTAACTGTAATCCGCTTTGGCCGAATTGCCCGCGCCTAAAAACGCTTTCATTGCGCGAAATCAGGGGTTTGCCCAAAAAAAACGCCAGTGTCGGGCAGACACCGGCGTTTTTTTTGCCGCAGCCGCCGCAATCAGCTGCTTTGCGGCATCTCGCCGTTGGCCAGGCGTTTGTTGATGTCGGTGATCACTTCCGGCAGATCGCTGATGGTGTCGATCATGTAGTGCGGGCGCGAGCCTTCGAACAGCGCGTGAATGCGCTTGCGTTCGCTGGCCAGCGCGTCGCTGCCCAGTGCGCGAAAGCCTTCGTAATCCAGGCCCAGGGCGTTGCCGGAGCAGATCAGTGCCACGGTCCACATGCCGGCGCGACGACCTTCGAGAATGCCCGGCACGGTGTCGTCGATCTTCACGCAGGCGGCGACATCGTCGATGCCCAGCGCAATCACGTTGGCCAGTGCTTGTGCAGGCCATGGGCGGCCGTTCGGCACTTCGTCGGTGGCCACGACGTGGTCGGCGATGTAGCCGTTGGTGGCGGCGAGTGCCACGACCTTGTCCATCACCTGCTTCGGATAACCGGAGCAGGAACCGATCTTGATCCCTTGCTGACGCAGGTTGGCGATGGTCTCCAGCGCGCCGGGAATCAGCGCTGAATGCTCGGCGATTTTCTCGATCTGCAGCGGCATGAAGCGGTTATAGATTGCAGTCACGTCATCGTCGGTCGGAGTGCGGCCGAACGCCTTGCGATAGCGCTCGGCAACCTGCGGCTGATCGCACAGGGTGCGGATGTGATCCCACTTGCCCATGCCCATCGGGCCTCGGGCTTCTTCGATGGAGACCTGGACGTCGAACTCGGCGAAGGCTTCGACGAAGATCTGGGTCGGGGCGAAAGAACCGAAATCGACAACGGTGCCGGCCCAGTCGAGGATGGCGGCTTGCAGTTTGCTCGGGTTGTTGTAGTTCATGGCAAAAATTCCTGTGAGAACACGCAATTCGAAAATTTGGTGATCTTGTGGGAGCGAGCTTGCTCGCGAAGGCGTCGTGCCAGTTGGCATCTAGGTTGAATGTGTGACCGCATTCGCGAGCAAGCTCGCTCCCACAGTGGGTGGCTTAAATATCGAGCACTTCCATCTCGCGCAGCACTTCACCCACCGCTGCGACGGCTTCGCGCATCTGCGCCGGGGTGACGTGGCCGATGCAGCCGACGCGGAAGGTTTCGACCTGGGTCAACTTGCCGGGATAGAGGATGTAGCCCTTGGCCTTGACCCGTTCGTAGAAGTCCTTGAACTGGTAGCGCGGATCTTTCGGTGCGTGGAAGGTCGCAATGATCGGCGCCTGGATCGCGGCGGGCAGGAAACTGCGCAAGCCGAGCTTGCCCATCTCTTCCATCAGCGCCTGGCAGTTGGCGGCGTATCGCGCATGCCGCGCCGGCAGGCCGCCTTCTTCGTTGTATTGCAGCAGGGCTTCGTGCAGCGCAGCGACCACGTGGGTCGGCGGGGTGAAGCGCCACTGGCCGGTCTTTTTCATGTAGCTGTGCTGGTCGAACAGATCCATCGCCAACGAATGCGAGTTGCCGGCGGCTGCGGCCAACGATTCTTTGCGAGCAAACACGAAACCCATGCCCGGCACGCCTTCCAGGCATTTGCCGGAGGCGGCGATCAGCGCATCGAACGGGACTTTTTGCGCATCCACCGGCAACGCGCCGAAGGAACTCATGGCATCGATGATCAGGCGTTTGCCGTGCTGTTCGACGACCTGAGCGATTTCCGGCAGTGGATTGAGAATGCCGGTGCTGGTTTCGCAGTGGATCAGCGCGACGTGGGTGATGTCGCTGTCGGCGCGCAGCAGGCGGTCGACGTCGGCGGCGGTGGTCGGTTCGTCTTCAGCGGTTTCAAAGGTGCTGAACGGGCGGCCGAGCACTTCGCAGATTTTCGCCAGACGCTTGCCGTAAGCACCGTTGATCAGCACCAGCACCTTGCCGTCGCGGGGGACGAGGGTGCCGATCGCGGCTTCGACGGCGAAGGTGCCGCTGCCCTGCAACGGTACGCAGTGGTGAGTGGCGGCGCCGTTGATGATGGCCAGCAGTTGCTCGCACAGGCTGGCGGTCAATTGGTTGAAGCGGTCATCCCATGAACCCCAGTCGACCATCATCGACTGACGGGTGCGGGCCGAGGTGGTCAACGGGCCGGGAGTGAGCAGGATGGGTGCGGCAGTACTCATTCGTGTGTCCTCGCGATAGCGCTGTGGGATGAAGCTACGGGGCCTACGTTGCAATTCGGCGGATCATCAATCAAATTGTTTGTTGTTATGCCAGCCATCAGTGAGGGTTATTCATGAACCTGTTCCAGCTCCGCGCCTTCGACGCCGTGGCCCGGGAAGGCAGCTTTACCCGTGCCGCTGCGCGGTTGTTCATCAGCCAGCCGGCGGTCACCGGGCACATCAAGGCGCTGGAGGAGCATTACCAGATCACGCTGTTGCGACGGACGGCGCGCCGGGTCGAGCTGACGGAGGAGGGCACCAAACTGGCAGCGATCACCCGGGCGATGTTCGGCATGGCCGAAGAGGCGCAGGCGTTGCTCGAGGCCAATCGGCAGTTGCTGACCGGACGTCTTGAGGTCGCGGCGGACGGCCCGCACATGGTCATGCCGATGCTCGCCAGCTTGCGGGCGCGCTATCCGGGGATCACGGTGAATCTGCGGTTGGGCAATGCTCAGGAAACCTTGGCGGCGTTATTGTCCGAGCACGCTGACGTGGCGGTGCTGACTGAGGTAGAGCCGCGCAAGGGCCTGCACCTGCAAGCGTTGAGTGAATCGCGGATTTGCGCGCTGGTGCCGGCCGCGCATCCTTGGGCGACACGTTCCGGCGAGGTCAGGCTCAAGGAGCTGGATCAGGTGATCATGGTGTTGCGCGAGCCGAGTTCAATTACCCGGCGCACGTTCGATCAGGCCTGTGCACAGGCGTCGGTCAGCCCACGGGTGTTGCTGGAACTGGACAGTCGCGAGGCGGTGACCGAGGCGGTGGCGGCTGAACTGGGGGTTGGGGTGGTGTCTTCGGTGGAGGTCAGTCACGATCCCCGCGTTATCGCGATTCCCATCGCGGGAGAGGGGCTGGTGAACCGACACATGCTCGGCTGCGTGGAGCGGCGGCGGGAGTTGCGGTTGATTCAGGCGTTTTTCGGGTTGGCCCCGGTCTGAACAAGACTCTGGCGCACCATCTCGAGAAACGTCGCCACCACCCGCCGCGAACTCTGCTCGCGCAGGCACACCAGTGTTTCGGTCAAGCGCCGGGTGCAGTCGGTGATCGGCAGCGCGCAAACCCGTGAGTCCGCACCAAACTCCGCCGCCGACACCACGCCCACGCCAATTCCCACGACCACCGCTTCCCGCGCCGCTTCCCGGCCTTCGACCTGGATCGCCGGGCGGATGCGGAAACCGGCGCGGGCCATTTCTTCTTCCAGGGTCTGGCGAGTCACTGAACCGTGTTCGCGCAGTACCAGCGGCGTGTCATCCAGGTCTGCCAGGCAGATCGACTCGCG
Source organism: Pseudomonas sp. B26(2017) (assembly GCF_002113045.1). Classification (NCBI taxonomy): domain Bacteria; kingdom Pseudomonadati; phylum Pseudomonadota; class Gammaproteobacteria; order Pseudomonadales; family Pseudomonadaceae; genus Pseudomonas; species Pseudomonas sp. B26(2017). Next base: position 77,120 of record NZ_NEJJ01000011.1, read on the forward strand.
CTCGGCCCACGGATGATGGCGCGAGACAAACGCCACCATCGGATCATTGCGCAGCGGCACGCACAGCAGACGTTCATCGCTGACATCGCGCCCAAGCAACGCCAGATCAGCCTGATAGTTGAACAGCCGAAACAGCGATTCATCGGTATTGCCGGTCTCGATCTTCACGCTGATCCCCGGGTAGCGTTCGCAGAACCGGGCAATCTGCGGCAACACGTGTACCGGCGCATCCACAGCCAGAATCAGGCTGCCGGTCTGCAAGGCCTGGGATTCCTGCAGCAGCTCCTGGGCTTCGGCCTCGACCACGAACAGACGCTGGGTGATCGCCAGCAGGCGTTCGCCCAGATCCGTCAAACGGACCGAGCGTTTGTTGCGATGGAACAGCAACACACCGAAACGTTCTTCGAGTTTGCGCACCTGGTCGGAAATCGCCGGTTGCGTCAGATAAAGCCGCTCGGCGGCTTTGGTGAAGCTTCCGTGCACGGCGACCGCGTGAAAGGCTTTGAGCTGCGCGTGTGAAACCGACATTTCTGACTCCAGTAACAAGCTGAGCTTATGTGTGAAATACGATAAATCGATTTTATTTATTAAACAGTAATTGCTTTGATCCGCTCACGCCAACGCTGACTGCCCGGTCGGGCAGCGACGCTGGCCATGAGCCTGTGCGTGCAACAGCAGGACTCATCTGACCGGTATCGCCTAAGGGACGGGGTGATATCGCAGTGCTCAACAATAAAAAACACAGGCGTTTACTTAACGATTCTGCCGGCACACTCACACCCTGAGGTCAGAACCACAATGAACAAGCACATCGGCACCCTTGCGCGTTGGCGCATGCAGATCTTCGCTGTCACCTGGCTCGCTTACGCCGCGTTCTATTTCACCCGCAAAGCCTTTTCGGTGGCCAAACTGGGCATTGCCGAAGACCCGAGTTTCACCCTCGACAAAATGGCCATGGCCAACCTCGACGCGATTTACCTGGCGGCCTACGCCATCGGCCAGTTCACCTGGGGCATGCTCGCCGACCGCTTCGGCCCACGGGTCGTGGTGCTCGGCGGTTTGCTGATTTCCGCCGCTGCGGCGCTGGTGATGGGCAGCTTCGCGACCTTGCCGATCTTCGCCACCTGCATGCTGATTCAGGGGCTGGCACAATCCACCGGCTGGTCGGGGTTGTGCAAGAACCTCGGCAGTTTCTTTCCTTCCGAACAGCGCGGCCGAGTGCTTGGGCTGTGGAGTTCCTGCTATGCATTCGGCGGGCTGGTGGCGTCGCCGTTCGCCGGCTGGTGGGCTTACACGCTGATCGGTTCGTGGCACGCGGCATTCATTTCCAGTGCGGCGGTGGTCGCGTTGGTGGCGGTGCTGTTCTTCATTTTTCAGCGCAACAAACCGGAAGACGTCGGCCTGCCCGCTGTGGAGCCGGAGCCGGTCATCAGCGCCGAGGAAGCCGAAGCCAACAGCAAACTCAGCGTGTGGGAGCCGCTCAAGGAAATCCTGCGCAACCGCACGGTGCTGGTGCTGGGGCTGGCGTATTTTCTGTTGAAACCGGCGCGTTACGCGATTCTGCTGTGGGGCCCGGTGATCGTGTTCGAACAGATGCCTTCGGTCGGCAAGGTCGGCGCGGCGATCATCCCCACCGCGTTTGAACTGGCCGGCCTGCTGGGCCCGATCATGATCGGGCTGGCTTCAGACAAACTGTTCGGTGCCCGACGCATGCCGGCCTGCGTGTTGAGCCTGCTGGCGCTGACCGTGACCCTCGCGTTGTTCATGGGCGCCTTGCACACCGGCAGCGTCATGCTGGTGGTGGCACTGTTGTTCGTGATGGGCCTGACCCTGTATGGCCCGGACTCGATGATCAGCGGCGCGGCCGCCATCGATTTCGGCAAGGCCAAGGCCGGCGCCACGGCGGCCGGATTCGTCAACGGCTGCGGCTCGGTCGGTGCGGTGCTCGGTGGTTTGCTGCCGGGATACTTCGACTCGGTGACGGTGTTCATCGTGTTCGCCGGTTGCGCGCTGTTCTCGGCGCTGGTGCTGATTCCGCACTGGAACAGTCGCCCGGTCGGCGTCATGGAACCCCGTGCTTCGGTGCCCAATCGGGCCCTGACCATCAAACCCCTGCGTAACTGAATAAACCTGCCTCGCGGCCTGCTGCGCCATTCGCGGCAGGCTGTGCCGTGGCCGACTGACTGGAGAACTCCCATGAGACCGTTTTGGCTGGAGCAGGCTTTGCAACTCGACACGTCCGAACCTTGCGCGCCGCTGCAAGGCGATGTGCGCACCGACGTGTGCATCGTCGGCGGCGGTTACACCGGGTTGTGGACGGCGATCATGCTCAAGCAGCAGAACCCCGAACTTGATGTGTTGCTGATTGAGGCCGACATCTGCGGCGCCGGCGCCAGTGGGCGCAATGGCGGTTGTGCGCTGTCGTGGTCGGCGAAGTATTTCACCCTTGAGCGGCTGTTCGGCGTCGAAGAGGCGGTGCGGCTGGTCAAGGAATCGGAGCGCAGCATCCACGCCATCGGCGAGTTCTGCGAGCAGTACGGCGTCGATGCGGATTACCGTCTCGATGGCACGCTTTACACCGCCACCAACCGCGCGCAATGCGGCTCCACCGATGCGGTGATTGCGGCGCTGGAGCGCAACGGCATCAACTCGTTTACCCAGCGTCCGGTGGCTGATGTGCAGCGCATGGCCGGTTCGGAAAAACACCTGGAAGGCTGGTTTTCGCCAGCCGCCGCCAGCGTGCAGCCGGGCAAACTGGTACGTGGCTTGCGCCGGGTGGCGTTGCAACTGGGCGTGCGGATTCATGAAGGCACGGCGATGACCGGGCTGGAGGAAGGCCGTCCGGCGCGCCTTCATACGGCGAACGGCTGCGTGACCGCCGACCGCGTGGTACTGGCGATGAACGCGTGGATGGCCCGCGCTTTCCCGCAGTTCGAGCGCAGTGTGGCGATCGTTTCCAGTGACATGCTGGTCACCGAACCGCGTCCGGATCTGTTGCAGGAAATCGGTTTGACCAGCGGCGTGACCGTGCTTGATTCGCGGATTTTCGTGCACTACTACCACAACACCCCGGACGGCCGGATCATGCTCGGCAAGGGCGGCAATACCTTCGCTTACGGCGGGCGGATGCTGCCGGTATTCGACCAGCCATCACCTTACGCCGGATTGCTCAAGCGCAGCCTCGACGATTTCTTCCCGGCTTTTGCCGATGTGAAGATCGACGCAACCTGGAATGGCCCATCGGATCGGTCAGTCACCGGCCTGCCGTTCTTCGGCCAGATGAGTGCCGGCGGCAACGTGTTCTACGGTTTCGGTTATTCCGGCAGCGGCGTCGGACCGTGCCACATGGGCGGGCAGATTCTCGCTTCGCTCGTGCAAGGTCTCGACAACCCATGGACGCGTTCACCGCTGGTCAACGGGCCGCTGGGTTACTTCCCGCCGGAACCGATTCGCTACCTCGGCTCACTGATGGTGCGCAACGCCATTCGCCGCAAGGAGCGCGCCGAGGATCACGGTCGTCGGCCCCGGCACCTTGATGTGCGTCTGGCGAAATTTGCTGCTGCGGCGGGCAAGGCTGACAAAGGTTGATGGTCAACGGGGCGGGGCGTAGCGGTTGAGCAGCCAGTCGAGCAATAAGTCGTCGTCAGGCTCGGTTTCCGTGGGCTGCGACGTTCGCGGGCGGCAGGCGTCGAGGCAGAGGATCGGCCGGTCGGGATCGCTGTCGAGAAAACTCACCCAGACCTCGCTGCCGGCGCAGGGCAGATTTTCCCGAGCCAGGCCGCTGCCGGCATGGGGCATGACCACCGCCAACCACAGCACTTCGCTGGCGCTGGCATTCGCATGATCGGGCCATAACCGGACGGCGATCCGCCCCTGATCGTCCACTTGCGCCGGTTGCCCCGGCACGCCGAGTACCTGCGCCGACTGATACCCCGGAATTGCAGGGCGCTGTTGTTTCGGCGGCGGGCGAAACGGGGTCGACCAGGGCAGCGCCGTAAAGTCGTTGTGATAACGGCGAACCGTCTGAACGGGATCGAGAATGGAAGGTTGCTGGCCTTGATGACGCAAGTCGGTGATCAACCATTGCTCGTTGAACGCGTTTACCGGGTGCTCCATGACTTGCACCAGACGCCCGCTGAGCAGTCGCGGGCAATCGCTGCGGCCGTGGATCGAGCGTGACCTGCAGCGTTGGCGTTCCAGCAGGCGACGACTGCGCTGGGCGCGCGTGACGTTGCGCAGTCGGCAGAAATCCCGGAGGGGCGATGGCACTGCCCAGCGTGTGATTGGCAGCGTCCTGGCCCGCAATCGAATACCCTCGCTCACGCACTCCGGCAGGAATCTGAGGCAGCACCGCCTCATGGCGCTGGAACAGGCTGCTGAGGCCGGTTGCTGGCGCATCAATCTGCGTGTTGAAAGGAATCGCCGTCGGTTGCTGCGGCAGGCTCAGGCTGTCATCGGCGAACACCACCACGTGGCCGTCCGGCTGATGTTCGAAGTGATAGTGGATGCCTTCCTCTTCGCAAAGCCGTTGCAAAAAGGCCAGATCGGTTTCTTCGTATTGAATGCAGAACGGGCGCGGCGGGTAGTGGCCGACAGTCATCTCGATCCGATAGCTGTCGGCGGGCAGGTGATGTTCGCTGATCAGTTGTTCAAGGATGGCGGGCACGTTCAGTTGCGTGAAGACCCGGCGAACAGGGTGTTGCTCCAGCGCCTGCAGATGCGGCATCAGCACCAGTTGGTAGGCGATCCGGTGTGTTGCGCGGTATTCGCAGCTGGCACTTTGAATGATGCCGTGAATTCCGTGGTCATCATCCAGGTGCAGAAATGCCGCCTGATGCAGCAGTGTGCCGGGGGACCAGGCGGGCGCCAGGCCCATGACTTCGATCTCGAACCGATAGGGCTGATTCAGCGCTTCATGACCGCTGAAGCGCAGGACCGGCAGGTTTATCCCGCCCTCGGCCAGGGTCAGCGAAAACGGACTTTCCTTGTCATTGAGCATTCGAGCGGGCTCTGTTCAGGCGATACGGGCCACAGAGGGTACGAAAACACGACGTTGAATGGACGTGGCAAACCGGTTTTTCAGAATCGCCCTACAAGACGTGTAGAAGATGTCGATGCGCATCGGAATTTTTGGTCGATTGCCGACTTTAGGCCGTATAAACTTGGCGCCATGCGTCGGCCAATAGATGTCTCGGCGCCACAGATCAAGAGAGTGAGTAATGGGCGCACAGTGGAAGGTTAAACACAAAGAAGCGGCAGCCAACGCCAAGGGCAAGATCTTCGGCAAACTGGTGAAGGAAATCACCATTGCTGCGCGTAACGGTGCCGATACCGCCACCAACGCACACCTGCGTCTGGTGGTCGAACAGGCCAAGAAAGCCTCGATGCCCAAGGAAACCCTGGATCGCGCCATCAAGAAGGGTGCTGGCCTGCTGGGTGAAACCGTTCAGTACCATCGCGTGACTTACGAAGGTTTCGCACCGCATCAGGTGCCGCTGATAGTCGAGTGCGTGACCGACAACATCAACCGTACCGTGGCGGAAATTCGCGTGGCGTTCCGCAAGGGCCAACTGGGTGCTTCCGGTTCCGTTGCCTGGGACTTCAACCATGTCGGCATGATCGAAGCGTCGCCGGACACCCCGGATGCGGATCCGGAAATGGCCGCGATCGAAGCCGGCGCCCAGGATTTCGAGCCGGGCGAAGAGGGCGCGACCCTGTTCCTGACTGACCCGACCGACCTCGATGCCGTGCAGAAAGCCCTGCCGGAACAAGGCTTCACCGTGCTGTCGGCCAAACTGGGCTACCAGCCGAAGAACCCGGTCAGCGGCCTGAGCGCCGAGCAGATGGCAGAAGTCGAGGCATTCCTGGAAGGCCTGGATAACCATGACGACGTGCAAGACATGTTCGTTGGTCTCGCCGGCTGACACACCAGAAAATCGCAGCCCTCGGGCTGCGATTTTTTTCAGGCGTCTTGCAACGCCAGGCTGATCTCGCCAAACCCCGGCCGCGCCAGCACATCCGGCTGACAGCAGCGCTGTTCCAGGGCTTCCAGCACCTGACGCTGTTCATCGCTCAACCCCGAGTCGATGCGCGCCAGCAATTCCCCCAGCAAAATCCCGAACGCCCGCACTTCAAGGCGTTGCAGCGCGCGGGTTTCAGGCGTGTCCGCCGTGGCGTGGAACGACGCCGCACCAAAATCCCCCAGCAGACAGTCGCCCCGATCGTTCAACAGAATGTTGTGTCCGTAGAGATCGCCATGGGTGATGCCGTGACCGTGCAGATGCCCGGCGACCGAGGCGATGCCCCGGGCAATGCGCAGGGCAACGTCGGCGCTGAAGCGGCAATCGTCGGCATACACATCCCGTGAACAGGATGCCAGGCTCGGCAGCCCGGCCAAATTGCGGAAGCTCGGATCGATCAATTGCATCACCAGGCCTTGCTGGCCATCGGGATGCCGGTCGATGCGACCTTCGACGCGGATCAGGTTCGGGTGCAGCCCGGCGGTGATGCACGCGTTCATTTCATGCAGCGGCGAACCGTCACTGGTCATTTCACCCTTGTACAACTTGACTGCCACGGGCGCGGCCGCCTGATCGGCAGGTTGCCACTGCGCCCGGTAAATGACTCCGGAAGCGCCTTCGCCCAGCCGTTGCTCCAGCTGCAGCGCCGACCAGTCGATCAGGGGCGCGGCATCGAGGGCGGCGGCATCGGCTTCGGTTTCCAGCGGATTACCGGCGTAGGCCAGCCAGGTCAGGCTCGGCAGGGTCAGCAGCCATTGCGGCAGTTCGGTCAGCTGGTTGGCGGCGATGCGGATCAGCTCCAGCCGATGGCACTGGCTCAGTGACGGCGGCAGGGCGCGCAACCGATTGCCGGCGAGCATGAGTTTTTGCAGCAACGGGCGCTCGCCCAGTTCCGTGGGCAGGGTTTCGATGGCGTTGTCGGTGAGGATCAGCCAGCGCAGGTTCGGCGGCAGCGCCGCGCCGGGCACTTGAGTGATCCGGTTGGCCTTGAAACCGATCATCGTCAGCGCCTGGCACTGGCCCAGACACGCCGGCAATTGCGTGAACTGATTGTCGGAGCAGAACAGCACGCGCAGGTGCGTCAGACGGTGCAAGTCATCCGGCAGGCTGCTCAGGGCATTGCCGCTGAGGTTGAGCACTTCCAGCGTTTCGGCCAGGTTGAAAATCTCCGGCGGAAATTCAGTCAGGCCTTCGGCCAGGTCCAGCCGGGTGATGCCCGACAGTTCGCCGGCGCGCAGTTGTGCAAGAGTGTGCATGAGCAGGATCGCTATCGAGAAGGCGCAGAGCGCCGGAAATGGGCCGCATGATAACGGCAAATCAGCCCGGTTCGTGCACTTCGCGCAATTGCCCGAGTCGGCTGCGGGTGCGGGCCAGATCGATCGCCTGACCGCCGAGGCTTTCGTGCAACGGGCGTTGGCCGAGCAGGGTCAGGTGTTTGTCCTGATCGTAGAGCACGTCGATCAGGTTGATGAATCGCTGCTGGGCGGCGATCGAGCATTCGTCCAGCTCCGGCAGTTCATCGATGATCCAATGGTCGAAGCGTCGGCACAGCTCCAGATAATCCATCACGGCCGTGGGCTGTTCGCAGAGGTCGTTGAAGGTAAAACCGACGCGCCGGCCTTCGCACAACCGCGCCTGCAAGTGCCGGCTGCCGACCGCCAGAGGCAACGGTGTGGCGTCGAGTGGCGGCAGGTTCAAGGCGAGGCGCTGCGCCGGACTGGCCGGCCAGACGTAATGGCCCTGGGTGAACACCTGATGCTCATGCCGGCGCGCCTGGCTGCGGTAATCGTGCGGACCGCCGACTTCCATGACCTGCATGCGCGCGTTGATCAGGTCGATCACCGGTTTGAAGCGCGCGTGGTACAGCGGGTTGGGCAGCAAGCCTTCGGGCGGGTAATTGGAGGTCACCAGCAACAGGATCCCGCGCTTGAACAACGCCTTGAACAATCGGGTGATGAGCATCGCATCGCCGATGTCATGCACATGAAATTCATCGAAACACAGCACCCGACAGTCCATCAGCAGCGCATCGAGGGTGACGGCGAGGGCGTCGTCGCGGTCGCGGTGCTCGAACATGCCTTGATGCAGTTGGGCGAAGAATCCATGGAAATGCAGACGGCGTTTTTGCTGAATCGGCAATGCCTGGAAGAATCCGTCCAGCAACCAGCTCTTGCCTCGCCCGACGGCTCCGTGCAGATACAGGCTGCGCGGGGTTCGCGCAGGCGTGCCAAACATCAGGCCGGCCTGCTGCGCCATGCAATCGATGACCCGTTGCTGGCTGTGGCTGAGGGTGTAGCCCTGGCCGTGGGCCTTTTGCCGGAAATAGTCACGCATCGATTGCGCGCTGGCAGCGCACTGGCCCGCGTTTGTAACGGAGCGTTTGCCGAAGAGATGGCGCAAGGCTGACCAGCGCTGGGTCAGACGCGAACGTTCGGGCGGTCGGGCGGGCACTGCAATCACTCCGTCATCATCGGGCCGGCTCCCCCCGAGCGCGGCGGCGTAGTTTAACCAGACGGGTAGTTTTGCATCCACTGCGCTTTATCGTTTTTCCGGGGAGCAAGCTGCGGCGTGTAGAGGGCAGTGCCTGCACCGTGGGACTGAACGACGGGCAGAATGCGCAATGACAACGCGAGAATCCACACCGACCAGACCACACCGCCCGCTGGAACCTGCCTGGACAATGTGGTGCTGGATGTGGGGTTCTGACCCGGCTAGAAGCTTACGGATTGCTTGAGCATTTTCGCTGCAGGTGTGTCAGTCGGGCTGACCATCGCGTAGTTGTAGCCCTTGCCGGACCAGTACTCGGCCTGCAGATCTCCGTCCTGGCGGCTGCCCCGGGGCAGAAAGGTATTTTTCGGTCCTGGTGGACGCACGTAGAAACTGACCTTGTGCCCGCTCTGGTCTTCATACATCACCATCGCCGCCGGGCCTTCATCGGTGCTCAGCAGACGACCGCTGACCGGTGTAAATCCAGCCGATGTCAGGTCCGGCAGGCGATTGGCCTGAGTGAAATAACGGTCGAGCCAGCGCTGGATGTCGCCGTCGCCGTCGACCTTGTAATCTGCCGGCAAAAGCCCTTGCTGGGCGATCAAACGGTAGGCCTGCAAGGCGTCCGTCATCGGTGCCGGGGGATGAAACACGGTCATGTCCCGAGCTTTCCAGCCACCGACACCGCCGAGGCTGACGGCAATCAGCAGCACCGCCGCGCTGGCCCACTGGCGGCGCGACTGGCGCTTGAGTCGCTGACGGATCAGCGACGGATCGAGGTTCGGATTGGCCGGTTGTTGCAAGGCACCGCCGAGGGCAGCGCGCAGGTGCTGGGCATCCTGTTGCCAGGCACGAACCTGCGCCGCTTCGTCCGGATGGCTGGCGAGCCAGGTTTCCAGCACATGTCGGTCGGCCTCGCTGAGCTGGTGGTCGACGTAGGCGTGCAGGTCACGTTCGTTGGGAGGCAGACTGATCATTTGAGTATCCGCAAGGAAGGGCTGCTGATTTCCCCGTCGCTGAGCTGGCGCAGGGCCTGGCGAGCACGGGACAGGCGCGACATCACGGTGCCGGTGGGGACGTCGAGAATCTCGGCGACCTCCTTATAAGTCAGGCCTTCCACCGACACCATCAACAGCAGCGCGCGCTGTTCGGTGGGCAGTCGGTCGAAGACCTGCAAGGTCGATTGGGCAATGACGGTGCGTTCCACCGAGGGCTCGGCGTCATCGCGGCCGGTGAAAAACTCGAGCATCCGCGCATACCGCCGCGAACGCCGATGCGCATCGAGGAACTGCCGGTACAGGATCGAAAACAGCCAGGCGCGCAGATCGCCGTCGGCGCGTTTGTCGCCCCAACTCGACAGCGCCCGCTCCAGGCTGGCCTGTACCAGATCGTCGGCGCTGCTGCCGTTGCGGGTCAACGACACGGCAAAGCGCCGCAATCTGGGAATGATTTCTCTCAGTTGTTCGTCGAATTCGCTCATGAAGTTCTACTAGTCACTACGCTGTGGACTAGGAAGACGTCCGGCATTGGAGGTTATTCCACGTTCTGAAAAATAAATACCGGACCGTGGAATAAATCCCGATGGCGTGCGTCTTGCTGATTCTTCCTACTTGTGGCCGATGGCCCTGGAGTGCTTCATGGTTGATCGCAGCTCATCGCCCGGCGGGCCACAACGCCCGCCACTGAGTGCCGCGAGCCTGGTGTTGCGGCTTGGCGGAATCGCCGTGGTGGTCGCAGCCCTGGCCGGGGCGTTTGCCTACGTTCATGGTTCATTTGACCCACAACGACTGACGCCGAAAGCGTTGGTCGATGTGCTGGAAAAGAACAACGGCGTGCATCCCGGCTTTCGCCGTAATCACGCCAAAGGTGTTTGCGTGATCGGCCACTTCGAGAGCAGCGGTGAGGCTCGCTCGTATTCGGTCGCGCAAGTGTTCAACGAGCCGCGCACCCCGGTGGTCGGGCGCTTTGCGTTACCGGCCGGCAATCCGTACGCACCGGACAGCGCCGTACCGATCCGCAGTCTGGCGCTGCGTTTCACTCAGGCCAACGGCCAGCAGTGGCGCACCGGGATGAACAGCATGCCGGTGTTCCCGGTCGGTACGCCCGAGGCGTTCTATCAGTTGCAGCAGGCGCAATCGCCGGATCCCGCAACGGGCAAGCCGGATCCGGCCAAGGTGCCGGCATTTTTTGCCGCACACCCGGAAACCGTGCCGTTTCTGACCTGGATAAAAACCGCCAGACCGTCGGCCAGTTACGCGACGGAAACCTACAACAGCATCAACGCGTTTTATCTGGTGGATGCCAGCGGCAAGAAGCAGGCGGTGCGCTGGAGCATGACGCCTCTGGCCCAGGATGCTGCCGGTGCGACTGCGCCTGAAGGAAGCGACTTCCTTGAGAAGGACCTGGTGCAACGCCTGGCCGAAGGGCCGCTGCGCTTTCAGTTGAACATCACCTTGGCCAACGCCGACGATCCGGTGAACGACGCGAGCAAAACCTGGCCCGCCGGCCGCAAAGTGTTGAACGCCGGCACTCTGGTACTGGAAAAGACCCAGCCGCAGCTCAGCGGTGAATGCCGTGACATCAACTACGATCCGCTGGTGCTGCCGGCCGGCATTCAGGGTTCCGGCGATCCGTTGCTGGCCGCGCGCTCGGCCGGTTACGCCGATTCCTACCTGCGTCGCACCAGCGAAGTCAGCCAACTGCCGACCGGCAAAAAGGAGGCTCGCCCATGAGCACGCAACCGACTCATTTCAATCCGCTGGCGCGGTTGCTGCACTGGCTGATGGCGTTGATGATCATCGCGATGTTGTTCATCGGTGCCGGCATGGTGACCTCGGTGTCGGCGCGGCATGAATGGCTGATCAATCTGCACAAGCCGCTGGGCATCGCGATTCTGTTGCTGGTGATCGTGCGCATTCTTGTACGGCTGGGCACCCGTCAGCCGCCGCTGCCAGCGGATCTGCCGGGCTGGCAAGTGCTGGCGGCCAAGGCCTCTCATCTGTTGCTGTACGCGCTGATGCTGGTGTTGCCGCTGCTGGGCTGGGCGATGATCAGCGCGGCGGGGGATCCGGTGATGCTCGGCGCGTCCCTGCAATTGCCGTCGATCGTGCCGGCGGATGCGCAGGTGTTTGCGTTGCTGCGCAAGGCTCACGGGTATCTGGCGTATTTGTTGTTCCTGACCGTGCTGCTGCATCTGGCGGCGGCGCTGTTTCATGGCTGGGTGCGCCGCGACGAAGTGCTCGACAGCATGCTGCGGGGACGCAATCGCGGTTGATTGTGTCAGTCCGACGTGGCGAGGGCGCAAACAGCCTCGCCACGTTTCTGTCCGGCCAGTGATCGCCACCAATAAAGCAACGCGACCATGTTGATTGCGGCACCCAGCCAGCAGACGCCCGGCCATCCTGCCCATGCGTACATGGCCGTCGAGGCGATCGAGCCCAAGGCGCTGCCAATGGAGTAAAACAGCATGTAGCCGGCAGTCAGTCGGCTTTGCGCCTCCGGGCGGACGCTGTAGATCATGCTCTGGCTGGCGACGTGCACGGCCTGCAAGCCCAGATCCAGGGTGATGACGCCAAGCAGCAGCGCCCACAACGAAGTCTGGGTGAGTGCGATCGGCAGCCACGAGCCCAGCATCAGCAACAGCGACAGACCGCTCACCCATTGCCCCCATCCTCGATCCGCCAGGTGACCGGCTCTGGCGGCGGCGAGTGCGCCTGCCGCGCCGGCGAGTCCGAACAATCCGATTTCGCTGTGGGAAAGCGACAACGGCGGGGCGGACAGCGGCAACACCATCGGCGTCCACAGCACCATGGCGCTGGCGAAGGTGAGCAGCGCCAGGATTGCTCGTCGGCGCAGCACCGGCTCCTCACGAAACAGAGTGAACACTGAAGTGATCAGTGCCACGTAATGCGTGTCCGGTCGTGCTTCTTCATCCTTGGGCAATACCCGAAACAGCAGCGCGGCCATCACCAGCGTCAATCCCGCCGACAACAGATAGATCGAACGCCAGCCGGCCAGATCAGCCATGCCGCCCGCTACCGTGCGCGCGAGCAGAATGCCGACGACGATGCCGCTGGTGATCACGCCGACAACCTTTCCGCGTTGCGCGGGGACGGCAAGGGTTGCGGCGTAGGCGACCAGCACCTGGGTGACCACCGCAAGCAGACCGGTCAGGGTGACGCCGATCAGCAGCCACGCGCTGTTGGGGGCCAGAGCAATCATCAGCAAGGCTGCGGCGGACAACAGCGTTTGCGTGACGATCAGCCGCCGCCGATTGAGCAGATCGCCGAGGGGCACGAGCAATAACAGACCGAGTCCATAACCGATCTGAGTCAAGGTCATGACGACGCCGATGCTGCCCGGCGTCAGACCGAAGGCGTCGGCCATCGCATCCAGCAGCGGCTGGGCGTAATACACGTTGCCCACCGCGAGGCCGCAAGCGATGGCGAAAAGCAGTACGACAGCGTTATCGAGTGTTGCAGTTTTCATGTCCCGGATCCTTTCAGGTTTCAAGATGAAACTTGATTGACGGTAAGTAATCCAGTTTTGATTTGCAACCTGATTGGGTAAAAGACGGCACAAAAAAAAGATCGCAGACAGGCTGCGATCTTTCGTGAAGTGAAAAACGGGGAGGGATCAGCGCAGGGTGTCGACCATGTCGGCGATAGTGGTCAGCACGTCTTTGCCCAGTTGCTTCGAGCGTTTGCCCGACCAGCCGGTGATCGGGTTCGGCGCGTCGTCGTGATCCTTGAACGGCATTTCCAGAGTCAGCGACAGGCAGTCGAATTTCTGGCCGACGCTGTTGCAGGCCAGGGTCATGTTGGCCTGGCCCGGTTCGTCGCGGGTATAGCCGTACTTGGTCTGGAAGTCTTTGGTGGTGTGTTTCAGGTGACTGCGAAAGTGCTCTTCAAGCTTCTCCAGACGCGGAGTGTAGCCCGGATTACCTTCGCAGCCGGCGGTGAACACGTGGGGGATTTCTTCGTCGCCGTGTACGTCGAGGAACAGATCGACGCCGTACTTTTCCATCTGCTGCTGTACGAAAAATACTTCCGGGCTGATTTCCTGACTGGCGTTCTGCCAGGCGCGGTTCAGGTCCTGGCCCATGGCGTTGGTGCGCAGGTGGCCGTGAAAGGCGCCGTCCGGGTTCATGTTCGGGACCAGGTACAGATCGGCGCTGGCCAGCAGTTTGTTCAGTACCGGATCGTCATGATGTTCCAGGCGTTCGATCACGCCTTCCATGAACCACTCGGCCATGTGCTCGCCCGGATGCTGCTGGGCGATGATCCAGATCTTGCGGCGACCTTCAGCGCCGGTGCCTTTGCGTAGCAGCTGGATGTCGCGGCCTTCGACGCTTTTGCCGGTGGCCAGCAGTTCGGTGCCGGCCTTGGTCAGCGCCTGTTCGATCAGCCAGTCGTGACGGCCACGGCTGTAAGGTTCGAAGTAGGCGAACCAGGCGTGGGTCTGCTCGGCTTCGAGGCAGAAGCGCAGGCTGTCGCCTTCGAATTGGGTAGGAATACGGAACCAGTTGACGTGGTCGTAGGAAGCGACCGCCTGATAGCCGGTCCAGGCTTTGTTGTAGGAAGACTGGCTGGCGTTGACCAGACGAAACCAGTGTTCCTGATGGACGTGCAGGCCGCTGGCCTTGAAGTGGAACCACTGGAAATGGGCGCTGCGGGTATCTGGCCGAATTGCCAGAACCGGGTTGAGCGGATTGCTGATGTCGATGACTTGGATGTTGCCGCTGTCGAAGTTTGCGCTGATGTCGAACGAGGATTTGGCCACGGTCATAATCGGTTCCTGAATATGATTTTTATGGCGGCTACTTTACACGCAAGACAGGGGTGAAACCGAGGGAAATTGCGGGGTGTGGCGGGGGGCGTCCTCCATGACGCGGATGCAGCTTAGTGACTGTGCGATTGATTCTCAAGTGCTGATTGGCATTACTTTGCCCCAATGTGGCCGGGGTCCGCTTGCCAAGCAATATTCTTTTGATATCATCCGCGCCATTGAATTTGCAGCACCCAAAGACTTCATTAGCCTGAAGCCATAAGCCAGAAAACTGGCAAAAAAAGACCCGGCAAAAAGCCGGGTCAAAAACCGTGATTAGCCTGATGAGGAGATAGTCCAGAAGACCGACCTAAGGTCTCTGGTCCATCGACTGATCTCGCGACCAGTTGCTTGCAATAGTAATCATTATCATTTGCAAGTCAAATGTTTTTATCTGCGCGATTGGAAAATTCTTTTCCTTCCGTCCGAACTCCCGTCTTCAGCGAACCGCGCCATCGAGCGAGTGATCAACCATCGCCCGCGCCATATCCACCATGTGCACGACTGAAAAAGCCAGATCCCGACTCACGCCCTGCAAGCCGTCCGCCGCCTTGAACGCGGTAGCCGCTGCACATCGCAGCAGATCGGAAGCGTGGACCAGGGATTCTTCGCCACTCAGGTTGCTGTTCACACCGAAAAAGCGCTCGTCCACTTCCGGTTCTGACACAGCTGGTTTCAAGTAATAATCCAACGCCCGTTGCGCAGCGGCGCACCCTTGCGGGGAGGTGAAGGTGGTGTCCATTTGCAGATCGGGCAAGTCTTTACTGGTGATGGTCATGGTGAAAGGTCACTCCTTGGTCGATTCAAATCCGTGACTCAAGAATAGTACTATCAGTATTTGTGACCAGAATTTAAATACTACAATATGTGTTTTGCCGGCCGCAGGCGTCCACGTATGGTGCCGCACATGGATAAATGGATTGAGTTGGTCAAGGCCAAAATGAGTGAACTCAACGTCACTCAAGTCGAACTCGGCGAGCGCGTCGGCATGTCTCAGGGCGGTATCGGCCATTGGCTGAACAAGCGCCGCGAGCCCGGCATCACGCAGATGAACCGCGTGCTGAAAGCGCTGGGCATGGAGTATCTCGAGGTCGCGGTGGTGATTCGTGAACCGCAGGTCGATGCGGACGACGAAATGCCCCTTGCGCAGAAGTACAACCCTTACTTTCGCTATCCGGTCAGCGAGTGGAATTCGCCGGTCGAGGCCCGTGAGAGCCAGCCAGCGTATTCGAGTGCCAAGGACAAGCGACGTTTCGTACTGACGGATTACCACGCCCGCGGCCCGGCGTTCTGGCTCACGGTGACGGGTAACGCGATGACGGCGCCCACCGGGCAGAGCATCGGCGAGGGAATGATGATTCTGGTGGACCCGGCACTGGAAGCCGAGCCCGGGAAATTGGTAATCGCCCAGTGGCCGGACAGCGACGAGGCGATTTTCCGCAAACTGATCGAAGAGGGCGGCCAGCGTTACCTGGTGCCGCTCAATCCGACCTGGCCGAAAGCCTTGTTGACCGACGAGTGCCGAATCATCGGTGTCGTGGTTCAGGCAACCGCCAAATACTAGTCAGATCGATCCTCGCCAGGCGTAGGATCGATCCACCTTTCAAGCTTCTTCCAGCTCGACCAGTGCACTGCCTTCGCTGACCATTTCACCTTCCTGGCAATACAGTGACTTGATCACACCGGCGTGGGGCGCGCGAATGCTGTGCTCCATCTTCATCGCCTCAAGCACCACCAATTGCGCACCGGCTTCAACCGATTGCCCGGCCTCCACCAGCACCCGCACAATGCTGCCGTTCATCGGCGCGGTCAGACCGCCCTGATGGCTGTGACTGGCTTCGACAGCGCTGATCGGGTCGTACGTTTCAACGCGTCGCAGCTCGCCGTCCCATTGCAGATACAGAACTTCTCCACGACGAATCGCCCGCAGCTGTCGACGCAGTCCATCGTGCTCGACCACCAATTGCTCGCCGATCAGTTTTGCATTGCCGCCGGCACCGAGCGTCAGCGCTCGATCCTGCCCCTCGCAGCTCAAATGCAGAGTGATTTCGCGAGGCAAACCGGCGCGCAAACCGCTGTGAAGCGCCCAAGGCGAAGCCGGATCATCTGCCCGAGCCATCCCCGGCAAACTCTGCGCAAAAGCCTGCGCCGCCGCATTCCAGAACTCATCACTCAGTGCAGCAGGCGCAGGCAGCAACTGTTCCTGATAACGCGGGATGAAACCGGTATCCAGCTCCGCCGCCGCAAACGCCGGATGACCGATGATCCGTCGCAGGAAGTTGATGTTGGTTTTCAACCCGCCAATCGCAAACTCATCGAGCATGCTCAGCAGTCGCAAGCGCGCCTGCTCACGATCCTCGCCCCAGGCGATCAGCTTGCCGAGCATCGGGTCATAGAAGGGCGAAACCTCATCGCCTTCCTCAACGCCGCTGTCCACACGGCGCCCCGGCCCAGCGGTGGATTCGCGATACAGATCCAGACGCCCGGTCGCCGGCAGAAAATCATTCGACGGATCTTCCGCATACAGCCGAACCTCAATCGCATGTCCGTTCAGCGGCACTTGATCCTGAGTGATCGGCAACGCTTCGCCACGGGCGACGCGAATTTGCCAGGCCACCAGATCGAGCCCGGTGATGGCTTCGGTGACCGGGTGCTCGACCTGCAAGCGCGTGTTCATTTCCATGAAAAAGAATTCGCCGCGAGCGTCCAGCAAAAACTCCACGGTGCCGGCGCCGACGTAACCGATGGCTTGCGCTGAACGCACAGCGGCTTCGCCCATCGCCCGACGAAGTTCTGGACTCAGGCCTGGAGCCGGCGCTTCTTCGACGACTTTCTGGTGCCGACGCTGAATCGAGCAGTCGCGCTCGTTCAGGTACAGGCAATTGCCATGCTGATCGGCAAACACCTGGATTTCCACGTGACGCGGCTTGAGCAGGTATTTCTCCACCAGCATCCGCGAGTCGCCGAACGACGACTTCGCTTCACGCTGAGCCGATGCCAGCGCTTCAGCCAGTTGGCTGACGTCTTCAACGACCTTCATGCCCTTGCCGCCACCGCCGGCCGTGGCCTTGAGCAGCACCGGGTAGCCGATGCGTTCGCATGCATCGCGGAAAGTGTCCAGATCCTGGGCTTCGCCGTGATAACCCGGCACCAGCGGCACGCCGGCGGTTTCCATCAACGCTTTTGCGGCGGATTTGCTGCCCATCGCGTCGATGGCCGAGGCGGGCGGGCCGAGGAAGATCAGGCCGGCCGCTTCAATGGCGCGGGCAAACCCGGCGTTTTCTGAAAGAAAGCCGTAACCCGGATGAATCGCCTGAGCGCCGCTGGCCTTTGCCGCCGCGATCAGTTTGTCGATTTGCAGGTAACTGTCGGCCGCTTTGCTGCCGCCCAGATCAACACGGATGTCCGCTTCACGGCTGTGCCGCGCTTCCCGGTCGGTGGCGCTGTGCACGGCAACGGTGGTCAGGCCCAGCGACTTGGCGGTGCGCATGACCCGGCAAGCAATTTCGCCACGGTTGGCCACCAGCAGGGTGGTGAGAACAGGTGCGCTCATCAACGCGGCTCCTTGGTGGTGGTTGCGGCTTGCCAGCTCGGTGGACGTTTCTGCAAAAAGGCCCGCAGACCTTCCTGTCCCTCTGGGCTGACGCGGATGCGGGCGATGGCGTTTTCGGTGTAGCGGCGCAGGGCCGGAGTCAGCGCGCCGTTGCCGACTTCACGCAGCAAATCCTTGCTGGCGCGCATGGCGGCGGGGCTGTTGAGCAGCAGGTTGTCGATCCATTGCTCGACCCTCTGTTCAAACTCATTCGCTGGATAACTCTCGGACAACAAACCGATTTCCCGCGCCCGCTGCCCGCCGAAACGTTCGGCCGTCAGCGCATAACGCCGCGCCGCGCGTTCGCCGATGGCTTGCACCACGAACGGGCTGATCACCGCTGGCGCAAGACCGATGCGCACTTCCGACAGGCAGAACTGCGCGTCGTCGGTGCCGATCGCCATGTCGCAGCAACTGATCAGACCCAGCGCGCCGCCGAACGCCGCGCCTTGCACCACAGCCACGGTCGGGATTTTCAGTTTGGCGAGGTTGTACATCAGCTCCGCCAGTTCCCGGGCGTCGTCGAGGTTGGTGTGGTAATCGAGTTCGGCCGATTGCTGCATCCAGGCCAGATCGGCACCAGCGCTGAAATGTTTGCCGCGTCCGCGTACCAGCAGAAAGCGCAGGCTGGCGTCGCTGGCGACCTTGTCCAGCGCCAGGATCAGTTCGCGAATCATCTCGGCGTTGAACGCGTTGTTCTTTTCTTCGCGGCTCAGCCACAGGGTCGCGAAACCCCGTGGATCGCTGTGCAATTCGAGGGTGTTGAAGTCGCTCATGAGGTTCTCCCGATCACATCCGGAACACGCCGAAGCGGCTCGGTTCGATAGGCGCGTTCAACGACGCGGACAAGGCCAGGGCCAGCACATCGCGGGTCTGCGCCGGGTCGATGACGCCGTCGTCCCACAGCCGCGCGCTGGAATAGTAGGGGTGACCCTGCTCTTCGTATTGGTCGAGAATCGGCTGCTTGATCTCGCTTTCCTGCTCGGCACTGAACGCCTGACCGCTGCGTTCGGCCTGCTCGCGCTTGACCTGAACCAGCACGCCGGCCGCCTGTTCGGCGCCCATCACGCCGATCCGCGCGTTCGGCCACATCCACAGGAAACGCGGATCATAGGCCCGCCCGCACATGCCGTAGTTACCGGCACCGAAGCTGCCACCGATGATCACGGTGAATTTCGGCACCTTGGCGCATGCCACGGCGGTCACCAGTTTGGCGCCGTGCTTGGCGATGCCGCCGGCCTCGTATTTCTGACCGACCATGAAGCCAGTAATGTTCTGCAGGAACAGCAACGGAATGCCGCGTTGGCAGGCCAGTTCAATGAAGTGCGCGCCTTTTTGCGCGGCTTCGGCGAACAGGATGCCGTTGTTGGCGAGGATCGCGATCGGGTAGCCGTGCAGGTGGGCGAAACCGCACACCAGCGTGGTGCCGAACAAGGCTTTGAATTCATCGAACACCGAGCCGTCGACCAGTCGCGCGATCACTTCGCGCACATCGAACGGCTGCTTGGCGTCCGCCGAAACCACCCCGTACAACTCATCGCTGGCGTACAGCGGCGCAATCGGCGTGCGCTGCTGCACTTCGCCGAGCTTGCGCCAGTTGAGGTTGGCGACGCTGCGCCGGGCGAGGGCGAGGGCGTGCTCATCGCTTTCCGCGTAATGGTCGGCGACCCCGGACGTCTTGCAGTGCACGTCGGCCCCGCCGAGGTCTTCGGCGCTGACCACTTCACCGGTCGCGGCTTTCACCAAGGGCGGGCCGGCGAGGAAAATCGTCGCCTGATTGCGCACCATGATCGCTTCGTCGGCCATCGCCGGTACATAAGCGCCGCCGGCGGTGCAGGAACCCATGACCACGGCAATCTGCGGAATGCCCATGGCGCTCATGTTGGCCTGGTTGAAGAAGATCCGCCCGAAGTGTTCGCGATCCGGGAACACTTCGTCCTGACGCGGCAGGTTGGCGCCACCCGAATCCACCAGATAAATGCACGGCAGGCGGTTTTGCTGGGCGATGGTCTGGGCGCGCAGGTGTTTCTTCACGGTCAGCGGGTAGTACGAGCCACCTTTCACCGTCGCGTCGTTGGCGACAATCATGCATTCGACGCCTTCCACACGACCGATCCCGGCAATCACGCCAGCGGCTGGCACGTCTTCGCCATAAACGGCGTGGGCGGCCAACTGGCTGATTTCCAGAAACGGCGAGCCGGGATCGAGCAAGCGGTTGATCCGCTCACGGGGCAGCAGCTTGCCGCGCGAGGTGTGACGTTCCTGAGCTTTCGCGCCGCCGCCCTGAGCCACTTGAGCGAGCAGAGTGTGCAGGGCGTCGACCTGTTCGAGCATCGCCGCGCTGTTGGCGGCGAACTCCGCTGAGCGAGGGTTGAGCTGGGTATGCAGGATAGCCATGGACAGCTCCGTTTAGCGGGTTTCGTTGAACAGTTCGCGACCGATCAGCATGCGACGGATCTCACTGGTACCGGCGCCGATTTCGTACAGCTTGGCGTCACGCAGCAGGCGGCCGGCCGGGAATTCGTTGATGTAACCGTTACCGCCGAGAATCTGGATCGCGTCGAGGGCCATTTGCGTGGCGCGTTCGGCGGTGTAGAGGATCACGCCAGCGGCGTCCTTGCGTGTGGTTTCGTTGCGCTCGCAGGCCTGAGCCACGGCGTAGAGATAGGCGCGGCTGGCGTTGAGCTGGGTGTACATGTCGGCGACTTTGCCCTGGATCAGCTGGAATTCGCCGATGCTCTGGCCGAACTGCTTGCGGTCATGGATGTACGGCACGATCAGGTCCATGCACGACTGCATGATCCCGGTCGGGCCACCGGACAGCACGACGCGCTCGTAATCGAGGCCGCTCATCAGCACTTTTACGCCGCCGTTGAGTACGCCGAGGATGTTTTCTTCAGGCACTTCGACGTCGTCGAAAAACAGCTCGCAAGTGTTGGAGCCGCGCATGCCGAGCTTGTCGAACTTGTTGCTGCGGCTGAAGCCTTTCCAGTCGCGTTCGACGATGAAGGCGGTGATGCCGTGCGGGCCCTTTTCCAGGTCGGTCTTGGCGTAGATCACGTAGGTGTTGGCGTCGGGGCCGTTGGTGATCCAGGTCTTGCTGCCGTTGAGCACGAAACGGTCGCCGCGTTTATCTGCGCGCAGTTTCATCGAAACCACGTCGGAACCGGCGTTTGGCTCGCTCATGGCGAGTGCGCCGACGTGTTCGCCGCTGATCAGTTTTGGCAGGTATTTGGCTTTCTGTTCGTGGTTGCCGTTGCGGTTGATCTGGTTGACGCAGAGATTGGAGTGGGCGCCGTAGGACAACGCCACCGAAGCCGAGCCACGGCTGATTTCTTCCATCGCAACGACGTGCGCCAGGTAACCCAGGCCAGCGCCGCCGTATTCTTCCGGCACGGTGATGCCGAGCAGGCCCATGTCACCGAACTTGCGCCACAAATCGGCCGGGAACAGGTTGTCGCTGTCGATCTGCGCGGCACGCGGCGCGATCTCGTTGGCGACGAAGGACTGAACCTGATCGCGCAGCATGTCGATGGTTTCACCGAGGGCAAAGTTCAGGGATGGGTAGCTCATGGGTCACCTTTTGGCTTTTTTGTAGGGTGGGGAGAAGGGCGTTTCAGTTCTCACCTTTACGTTAACGTAAGCCTGTGACGAATGGCTGTCAATCACCCTTTACGTTAACGTCAACTTGAGCGAGAGTAGAGCCAGTTCTGAATGGTCGGAGCTGCTGTAGCTCCGTTCCAACACCCACTAATAAAGACAATAGGGGTCGTCATGGATCAACCCAGTGCAAACCCGCAGCGCAGCTACACCCGCGGTTCCCAGGATAAAGCCTTGCTGGCGATGACCATCGGGCAGAAGTTCGACGAGACCGCCGCGCAGTACCCGGACGGCGAGGCGCTGGTGGTGCGCCATCAGCAGCTGCGTTACACCTGGCGGCAACTGGCCGACGCGGTGGATGTTCACGCCAGAGCCCTGCTGGCGTTGGGTTTGCAAGCCGGTGACCGGCTCGGCATCTGGGCGCCGAACTGCGCGCAGTGGTGCATCACACAGTTCGCCACCGCGAAGCTCGGTGTGATCCTGGTCAACATCAATCCGGCCTACCGCAGCTCTGAGCTCGAATACGTGCTCAAGCAATCCGGTTGCCAATGGCTGATCTGCGCCGGGGCGTTCAAGAGCTCCAACTATCACGGCATGTTGCAAGGCTTGCTGCCGGAACTGGCCGAGCAATCCATCGGCGAGCTGCACAGTGAGCGGCTGCCGGAACTGCGCGGTCTGATCAGCCTCGATCCACAGCCGCCTTCGGGTTTTCTCCCGTGGTCGCAACTGGCAGATCTGGCCGCCAGTGTCACTGCGCAACAATTGCGTGAACGCAGCGACAGCCTGCACTTCGATCAGCCCGTCAATATTCAGTACACCTCTGGCACCACTGGTTTCCCCAAGGGCGCGACCCTCAGTCACTACAACATCCTCAACAACGGTTACATGGTCGGCGAAAGCCTTGGCCTGACCGCTGTTGATCGCCTGGTGATCCCGGTGCCGCTGTATCACTGCTTCGGCATGGTCATGGGCAACCTCGGCTGCATCACCCACGGCAGCACCATGATTTATCCCAACGACGCCTTCGATCCGCTGCTGACCCTGAGCACCGTCGCCGAAGAAAAAGCCACCGCGCTGTACGGCGTACCCACCATGTTCATCGCCATGCTCGATCAGCCGCAACGCGCCGAGTTCGACCTGTCGACCCTGCGCACCGGAATCATGGCCGGCGCCACGTGCCCGATCGAGGTGATGCGCCGGGTCATCAGCGAAATGCACATGAGTGAAGTGCAGATCGCCTACGGCATGACCGAAACCAGCCCCGTCTCCCTGCAGACCGGACCATCCGACGAACTGGAACTGCGCGTCACCACCGTCGGCCGCACCCAGCCGCAACTCGAAAGCAAAATCATCGACGAGGCCGGCAACCCGGTACCACGCGGCACCATCGGCGAACTGTGCACCCGTGGCTACAGCGTGATGCTCGGCTACTGGAACAATCCGCAGGCGACTGCCGAAGCCATCGACGCGGCGGGCTGGATGCACACCGGTGATCTGGCAAGCATGAACGACGAGGGTTACGTGTGCATCGCCGGGCGCAACAAGGACATGATCATCCGTGGCGGCGAGAACATTTACCCGCGCGAACTGGAAGAGTTCTTCTTCACTCACCCGGCGGTGGCAGACGTGCAGGTGATCGGCATTCCCTGCTCGCGTTACGGTGAGGAAATCGTCGCCTGGATCAAATTCCATCCCGGCCACAGCGCCACCGAACAAGAGCTGCAAGCGTGGTGCAAGGAACGCATCGCCCACTTCAAGACGCCGCGTTACTTCAAGTTTGTGGAGGAGTTTCCGATGACGGTAACAGGCAAGATCCAGAAATTCCGGATGCGTGAGATCAGTATCGAGGAGTTGCGAGAAAAGCAGGCCTGACGAAGATCGAATGTGGGAGCGAGCAAGCCCGCTCCCACAAGGGGGCGGCGGTGAAAACAGGAATCGTGGAAAGCACAAAGGGGAGCCGAAGCTCCCCTTTAATTTTGTCGTCGCGTGCTCTTTTTTATTATTGAGGGGCGGTCTGTTGTTGTTTTTGGCAACCGTGGCCCTTTACCGCTGTTTTTGGCGACCCCCATCCGGGGTCAAGAGCAAACGTATTTTTTTGAGCGCTGATCTGCTTTCTCGCCAAGCGATCCAACCGATTCGGGAGCTACCTGAAGGTAGTTTTATTGTTCTCTGCCCGGTTGCGGGTCATTCCGAGGAACACCCTGAAAAGCACACCTTCTCCAAAAAAATCTGTTAGCTGCGTCTCTGCCGTGTTGTTTTTGTTATGTCAGAGTCGGTACGTCTTATTTTTATTGGTTTGCTGCTTTTTATTCTTGTTATGCCATAGAGATAGCAGAAGCCGTGCCAACTTTTAAAAACCCTTGTAAATCAAGGGTTTGAATTTTTTGAAAGATTTCTCATTCAGGCAAAACCAGACAATTTGTTTCCGTGTTACTCGCCTATGCCCACGTTTCGGACGCAGCGGTAACACCTTCGCCCTCACTGTGCGCTACGGGCCTTGGCTACGCGCGAACCGGTCGGGCGACCCAGCACTGCACTGATCTGTTGGCCGGCGGCAATCAAGGCGTCGAGGTCGATACCGGTCTCGATGCCCAGGCCGTTGAGCAGATACACCACGTCTTCGGTGGCAACGTTGCCGCTGGCGCCCTTGGCGTACGGGCAGCCGCCGAGGCCGGCGATCGAGCTGTCGAACACCGCGATGCCTTCCAGCAGACTGGCGTAGATATTGGCCATGGCCTGGCCGTAGGTATCGTGGAAGTGGCCGGCGAGTTTCTCTCGCGGCACCTGTTTCGAAACCACTTCGAACAGACGGCGGGTCGCGCCCGCGGTACCGGTGCCGATGGTGTCGCCCAGCGATACCTCGTAGCAGCCCATCGCGTACAGCTCGCGGGCCACCATGGCCACTTGTTCCGGGGCGATCTCGCCTTCGTAAGGGCAGCCGAGCACGCAAGACACGTAACCGCGCACGGTAACGCCGTGTTGTTTCGCCGATTCCATGATCGGCGCGAACCGCGCCAGACTTTCGCTGATCGAGCAATTGATGTTGCGTTGCGAGAACGCTTCGGACGCTGCAGCGAATACCGCAACTTCCTTGACCCCCGCCGCCAGCGCATCTTCAAAACCACGCAGGTTCGGTGCCAGTGCGCCGTAGGTCACGCCGGGCGTGCGCTGGATCTGCGCGAACACCTCGGCGGAGCCGGCCATCTGCGGCACCCACTTGGGCGAGACGAAACTGCCGACTTCGATATAACCGAGGCCGGCGGCGCTCAGCGCGTCGACCAGTTGCACCTTGTCGGCGACGCTGATGGGCTGGGCTTCGTTCTGCAGGCCGTCACGGGGGCCGACTTCGATCAGGCGTACTTTGGAGGGGAGGGACATGGCATTGACCTGCTCTTTGAATTCCTGCGGACCCCTTGTGGGAGCGAGCTTGCTCGCGATGGCGTTGGGTCAGTCAACATCAATACTGGATGTTCCGGCCTCATCGCGAGCAAGCCCGATCCCACAGGAGATGAAGTGTGGCTGTTACTGCGCGACTTGCTGACTCTTGAGCGTCTGCTCCAGCGCCTGCACGCAGCGTTCTTCGGCGGTGTCGAGTTCCAGCTTCATCTGTTCGATGTCCAGCAATTGCTGCTCGAGCTGTTCCCGGCGTTCGCTGATTTTCGCCAGCATGCTGTTGAGTTGTTTGGTGTTACCGCTGGACGGGTCGTAGAGCTCGATCAGTTCGCGGCACTCGGCCAGGGAAAAACCGATGCGCTTGCCCCGCAGGATCAGCTTCAGGCTGACCTTGTCGCGTGGCGAATAGATGCGTTCCTGGCCTCGGCGCTCAGGGCTGAGCAGGCCTTGTTCTTCATAGAAGCGGATCGCCCGGGTGGTGATGTCCAGCTCGCGGGCGAGGTCGGAAATGCTGTAGGTCTGGCTGCTCATGAAAGCGCTCGAAGAAGGGGCTTGGCGCTAAGCTAATGGCAGGTTGACGTTTACGTCAAGTAGCGGGCGCCTGCAGCTTGTCGAGCTTCTTCTCATGTGCCGTCACTTGCTGGCACAACTCGATCATCTGCTCGCGCATCCAGCGGTTGGCCGGATCCTGATCGGTGCTTTCATGCCAGTACAAATGGGTTTCAACCGGCGGCACATCGTTGACCGGCAGATTGAACGCATGCAGGTCATGGCGGCGGGCGAAACGCTCCGGCACGGTCATCACCATTTCGGTCTGCTGCAACACCTGGGACGCCATCAGGTAATGCTGCGAGCGCAGGGCAATCTTGCGCTGAATGCCCATCTTGCCCAGTGCCAGATCGACATGACCCAGGCCACTGCGACGGCTGGAAATATGAATGTGGGTCAGCGACAGGTAATCGTCGAGGGTGAATTTTTCCTTGGTCGCCAGCGGATGGCCCTTGCGCATCGCGCAGACGTAACGGTCTTCCATCAGCTTGACGTGGCGTACCTGCGGGTCGGTGTTGAGCGGCGCATCCACGGCAAAGTCGAGACGCCCGGCGGCCAGTTCCTTGGTGGTTTCCCGGCGTTTGGACAAGAAGCTTTCGATGATCACCGTCGGCGCCAGACGACGCAGGCGCTGGAACAGCGGCGGCAGAATCACCGCTTCGGTCAGGTCAGTCATGCTGATGCGGTAGGTCTTGACCGCTTGCGAGGGGTTGAAAATCCGACTTTCCTGAACTGACACCCGCAGCAGCGACAGTGCGTTGCGCACCGGGCCGATGATGTTTTGCGCCATGGGCGTCGGCACCATGCCCTGAGCGGTGCGCACGAAGAGCGGGTCGTTGAAGGTTTCGCGCAACCGCGCCAATGCGTTGGACACCGCTGGCTGGGTAATGCCGACAATCTGCCCGGCGCGGGTCAGGTTGGCTTCGGTGTAGATCGCGTCGAAGACGATGAAAAGGTTGAGGTCGACCTTGCTCAGATTCATTACGCGGCTCTCTTGTTATAGGTGCTTGTTATAGATGGATGGCACGGGTCAGGGCGGCCAGGAAAATCAACCAATCATATATCGGTGATGAATGTTTATACACGCCGAGAATAGGCTAGGTAAATTATCAACGCTGTTCTAGCATCGATTGCATGACTTAAACAACCTGCCGAAAAAAGGTAATTGCTCATGGATTTCGCTTATTCGCCCAAGGTGCAAGAACTGCGTGAGCGCGTGACCGCGTTCATGGACACTTACGTTTACCCGGCCGAAGCCGTGTTCGAGCGCCAGGTCGCCGAAGGCGATCGCTGGCAGCCGACGGCGATCATGGAAGAACTCAAGGCCAAGGCAAAAGCCGAAGGGCTGTGGAATTTGTTTCTGCCTGAGTCGGAACTCGGCGCCGGCCTGACCAACCTCGAATACGCGCCATTGGCGGAAATCATGGGTCGTTCGCTGCTCGGTCCCGAGCCGTTCAACTGCTCGGCGCCGGACACCGGCAACATGGAAGTGCTGGTGCGTTACGCCAACGAAGAACAGAAGCAACGCTGGCTCGAACCGCTGCTGCGCGGCGAAATCCGCTCGGCGTTCGCCATGACCGAGCCCGACGTCGCGTCCTCCGACGCCACCAACATGGCCGCCCGTGCCGTGCGCGATGGCGACGAGTGGGTGATCAACGGCAAGAAATGGTGGACCTCCGGCGCCTGCGATCCGCGCTGCAAAATCCTGATCTTCATGGGCCTGAGCAACCCCGATGCGCCGCGCCACGCCCAGCACTCGATGATCCTGGTGCCGGTCGACACCCCCGGCGTGAAGATCATCCGTCCGCTGCCGGTGTTCGGTTACGACGACGCACCTCACGGCCACGCCGAAGTGCTGTTCGACAACGTGCGGGTGCCGTACGAAAACGTCCTGCTCGGTGAAGGACGCGGCTTCGAAATTGCTCAGGGTCGCCTTGGCCCGGGCCGAATTCACCACTGCATGCGTTCGATCGGCATGGCCGAGCGTGCGCTGGAACTGATGTGCAAACGTTCGGTAAGCCGGACTGCATTCGGCAAACCGCTGGCGCGTCTGGGCGGTAACGTCGACAAGATCGCCGACTCGCGGATGGAAATCGACATGGCGCGTCTGCTGACCCTGAAAGCGGCGTACATGATGGACACCGTGGGTAACAAGGTCGCCAAGAGCGAAATCGCGCAAATCAAGGTCGTTGCGCCGAACGTCGCGTTGCGGGTGATCGACCGGGCGATCCAGATCCATGGCGGGGCAGGGGTCTCGAACGATTTCCCGCTGGCCTACATGTACGCCATGCAACGCACTCTGCGCCTGGCCGACGGCCCGGACGAGGTGCACCGCGCGGCAATCGGCAAGTTCGAGATCGGCAAGTATGTGCCGAAGGAAATGCTGCGTAGCGAGCGCTGATTACAGACATTCCGCGTCAGCCCTGATCGTTCCCCCGCTCTGCGTTACCACGCAGAGCGGGGGAACGATCAGTGGTTCGACGCTCAGTAAACCCACACCTCAACCCGCCGATTCTTGATCCGGCCTTCATCCCCGCTGTTGGTCGCCACCGGCATCAGCGCGCCAAACCCGCGCACTTCGCGCAGTACCACGCCGTTTTTCACCAGCTCCCGGCGTACCGCCATCGCCCGCAGCTTCGACAGCAAATCCGCCCGTGCCGGGTCGTCCTTGGCGTCGCCGAATCCCACCAGTGTTATCGCACGGTCAGTCTTGTCGTGGTGCTTTATATAGTCGAACACCCGGGCCAGATCCTGGCGGGCCTTGTTGTCGAGGCTGGCGCTGCCTTCTTCGAAGCGGAAGTTCACCGTCAGACGCTGGGCGTGGCGGCTGAGGGATTGATAACCCTCGGGCATCAGCGCATTCGGCGTGACGGCGATGGCCTGCACGGTCTGGGCGATAAAACCGTTGGCCGCGACAATTGCCTGACCCCGACGACTCTGCGCAAACTCCACCAAGGCCTTGGCCCAGGGATTGTTGCTGTCGGGTGGCAGATAGAAGAACAGCCGCCGCGACAGCGGATAGTCTTCAGTGGCGATCAGGCTGGCGAGTGGCAGCATCGCCTGGGATTGCCCGTCGACAATCGCCACGGCCTTGGCCTGACGCACGTAGGGCAGGCCGATGAAACCGATGGCCTGCGGATCTGCACTCACGGCGTCGGACAACTGCTCGCTGGATTCAAACCGTTTCGCGGCATTGCTCAGGGATTTCCCACGACGGCTGAGAACCAATTCCTTGAACGTGTCGTAGGTACCGGACTGATCATCCCGCGCATACAGATGAATCGTCCCACCCTTGCCGCCGACGTCGTCCCACGTCTTCGCCTCGCCGCTGAAGATCCGCGCCAATTGTTCGGTGTTCAATTGATTCAGCGGGTTGGCGGGGTGAAGGATGATCGCCAGGCCGTCGATGGCGATGACCTGCTCGGCGTCAGGGCTTTTCAGATCGCCCCGGGCTTGCAGGTTCAGCAGTTCGCTGTCCTTGATCGGGCGTGACGAGGCGGCCAGATCGGCGCTGGCGTTCTTGAGTGCAGTGAAACCGGTACTCGAGCCGTGGGCGGCGATCTCCACGACAACCCTTTGGCCTTGGGCCGTCAAGCCGACGACTCGCTGTTCGTTGGCGGTGTCCGGGGTTTCGCTGTGGACTTTCAACAGTCCCTGGTCTTGCAGCAGGCCTTCCACCAACGCCGGGCCGAGGGCCGCGCCAATGGTGTTGGAACCCTGGATGCGCAATACCGGGCCGTTCTCGGGAATGGGCAACGCTGCAACCGCAACCTGCAGCCAGGCGCTGAGGAGTAAGACGAACAGAGCACGCAGGGTCATGCCGGCACCGATTGCAGCCACGGGGATTGCCGGGGAGATTAAGTCAGGCGCATGACCAAAACATTACAGCTGAATCAATGTGGGAGCGAGCTTGCTCGCGATTGCGGTGTGCCAGTCAAGCTTTTGCAGCCTGACACTCTGCTATCGCGAGCAAGCTCGCTCCCACAGGATCTCAGCTCAATTCAAGCCAGATCGGCGCATGGTCCGAAGGCTTTTCCATTGCGCGCAGTTCATAGTCGACACCGGCGGCTTTCACCCGTGGCAGCAAGCCGTGGGACGCCAGAATCACATCGATGCGCAGACCACGCTTCGGCTCGTCTTCAAAGCCACGGCTGCGGTAGTCGAACCAGCTGAACATGTCGGTCACGTCCGGGTTAAGGTGACGGAAGCTGTCGGTCAGGCCCCAGTTTTTCAGGCGGGCCATCCACTCGCGCTCTTCCGGCAGGAAACTGCATTTGCCGGTTTTCAGCCAGCGCTTCATGTTGTCCGGGCCGATGCCGATGTCGCTGTCTTCCGGGGAGATGTTGACGTCGCCCATCACCACCAGCGGTTGTTCATTGTGGAAATGGCTTTCCAGCAACGCCTGCAAATCGCTGTAGAAGCGCTGCTTGGCCGGGAACTTGGTCGGGTGGTCGCGGCTTTCGCCCTGTGGGAAATAGCCGTTCATGATTGTCACCGGCACGCCGTTGGCGTCGGCGAAAGTGCCCCAGATAAAGCGTCGCTGCGCGTCTTCTTCATCGGTGGCGAAGCCTTTGTGCACGGCGATCGGTTCCTGGCGCGAGAGCAGGGCAACGCCGTAATGGCTTTTCTGGCCATGGAAATACACGTGATAACCCAGGGCCCGCACTTCTTCCAGCGGGAACTGGTCGTCGTGGACCTTGGTTTCCTGCAGGCCGATGACGTCCGGCTGATGCTTTTCGATCAGCGCCGCCAGCTGATGCGGACGGGCCCGCAGTCCGTTGATGTTGAAGGAAACGATCTTCATGGTCGGCAGTCCTGGCAAAAGGGCGATGCTAGCTGACATGTAGGATCTGGGCCAGCGTGGCGGTAGTCCATATGCGCTGCTAATGTCTTTCGGGTGTGGGAACGATCCCTTCAGCCCAAGGCTCGTATAACAAGAACGGGGCCTGTCGAGTCCTGTCCAGGGAGAATCACCGTCATGCCTGAAACCCAAACTGCCATCGCCGACATCCACATGCTCGACCGCGGCTATTCCCGGGAAGCGCGATCCCTTCTTTATCAGGCGTATCGCCACGAGCCGACTTTCGCTTATCTGTTCGAGGCCGAACGTCCGGGTTACGAGCAGCGGGTGCGCGCGACGGTGCGGGAACTGGTCAAACAGCATTTCCTGCAGGATCTGCCGGCTATCGGGCTGTTAGTTAACGACCGCTTGATCGGCATCGCCCTGATCGCGCCGCCGCAACGGCGTCTGGGCGTCACCGAGAGTTGGGCCTGGCGTTTGCGCATGGTGCTGAGCACCGGTTTTCGCTGCACCCGCCGTTATCTGGAATACCACGCCGCTGTCGAAGCCTGCGTGCCGACCGACTCGGTGCACATGCTGCCGCTGCTCGGTGTGCACCCACAATTTCAGGGCAAGCATTTCGGCGAACAATTGTTGCAAGCGGTGCACAATTGGTGCGCGGTGGACGAAAGTTCTCAAGGCGTGATCCTCGACACCGGCAACCCGCGTTATCTGGAGTTCTACAAGCGTCAGGGTTACGAAGAAATCGGCGAAGTCGCTGTCGGCCCGGTGCGCGAGCACGTGTTTTTCCATGCCAACCCGCAGGTGTTACAAACTGCAACGGGATAACCATCGAACTTTTTCGGAAATTTCCTCTTCTATCACGTTCCCAAGCCCGTGATAGCATCCGCGCCTATGAAGTTTCCAGGAAGATTTACCAGTGGCGTGCTCATGCTGTTAACCAGCTGCGCGGCGCTGGCGCAAAGTGAATTGGATGTGCGGATCAAACCGTCCAACGATGAACTGAAAGCCAATATAGAAGGCTATATCGGCAGCCTCGGCGATCGTGACGAAGAAGCCTTGCAGCGCTTCAGTCGCGGCGCCGAAGAACAGGCGCGCAAGGCCGCCCAGGCCTTGGGCTATTACCAGCCGCAGATCGAAAGTGACGTCAAGGGCGGCGAAAAACCGCGACTGGTGCTGAACATCGATCCCGGCGAGCCGATCCGCCTGCGTAACGTGACCGTGCGCATCGACGGCCCGGCGGCCTCCCTCAAATCCTTTCGAGTCCCGAAAAGCGACGTGCTCAAGCCCGGCGCGGTGCTCAACCATGGGCGTTACGAAGACGCCAAACGCCTGATTCAGAACCAGGCTTCGCGCTATGGCTTCTTCAGCGGTCGTTTCACCAGTCAGAAATTGATGGTCGATCCCCGCGCCGGGGTCGCCGACGTCGAACTGATCTACGAAAGCGGCCCGCGTTATGCGCTGGGCAAAGTCAGTTTTGAAGGCGACACACCGTTCGATGAAGACCTGCTGCAACGCATGGTGCCGTTCAAGGCCGGCGAGCCGTATGATTCCGAGCTGATCGCCGAACTCAACCGCGACCTGCAATCGAGCGGTTACTTCGAAGGCGTGCGGGTCGACGCCGCGCCGACCGCCGCAAAAAACGACGTGATCCCGGTGGACGTCAAACTCGATACCCGCAAGCCGCGCACCATGGGCCTGGGTCTTGGTTATTCCACCGACGTCGGCCCGCGAATCAAGGCCAACTGGACCCGTCACTGGGTCAATCCGCAGGGCGACAGTTATGGCTGGGAGGCCGAACTGTCCGCGCCACGGCAGAACGTCGGCCTGTTTTACGACATCCCGCTCGACCCGCCGCTGACCGACAAGCTGCGCTGGGCCGGCGGTTATCAATACGAGGACATCGACGGCTCCGACACCCTGAGCAAGCTGCTGACCTTCGGCCCGGAATGGCACAGCAAACTGCCGAGCGGCTGGCAGCGGGTGATCTCTTTGAAATGGCAGCGCGAGGAATACCAGCTCGGTGACGACTCCGGCCTGAGCACCTTGCTGATGCCCGGCGTCAGCTATTCCTACCTCAAGAGCGACAACCGCATCGATCCGCACAATGGCTATCGCCTGACCTTCGAAAGCAAAGTGGCGAAAGAAGGCCTCGGCTCGGACAACAACCTGGTTTACGGCACGGCGCTGGTCAAAGGCTTGACCACCGTGTTCGACAAGCACCGTTTGCTCGGCCGGGTACAGGTCGGCGGCAGCGCCACCAACGGCTACAAGTCGGTGCCGCCGTCACTGCGCTTCTTCGCCGGTGGCGATCAGAGCGTGCGTGGTTACGACTATCAGAGCCTGTCCCCGGAGAACTCCGAAGGCGACCGCATCGGCGGGCGCTACATGGTGGCCGGCAGCGTCGAATACCAATACTCGATTGCCGAGAAGTGGCGCGTGGCGACCTTCGTCGATCAGGGCAACTCCTTCAACAAACTCGAACTGCCGAACCTCAAGACCGGGGTCGGTATCGGTGTGCGCTGGGTCTCGCCGGTGGGGCCGATCCGCCTCGACCTGGCCCACGCGCTGGACGACGATGGCGGCATCCGGCTGCACTTTTCCATGGGGCCTGAGCTGTGAAGCGTGGTTTGAAAATGTCGGCGCTGGCGCTGTTGTCGCTGGTGCTGCTGATGGTATTGAGCATTGCCGTTGTACTCGGAACGCAGGCCGGCAGCCGTTGGGTGTTGGGACTGGTTCCGGGCTTGAGCGTCGACAATTTCCAGGGTCGCCTCGGCGGGCAGTGGAGCGCCGATCACCTGTTGTGGCAGCAGGACACCAGCCGCGTCGAACTGGACAAGCCGATCTTCGAATGGTCGCCGCTGTGCCTGACGCGCATGACGCTATGCATCGAACAGCTCAAGGCAGATACCGTCAGCCTGCAATTTCCGCCGAGCGAAGAAGTCACCGAAAGCGGTCCGATCAAACTTCCTGATCTGCAATTGCCCGTGGCCATCGAGTTGGGCGACGTGCAGGTCGGCAGTCTGCTGTTCAACGGCAGTGAAGAGCTCAAAGGCCTGCAACTGGCGGCGCACTGGACCGCCAAAGGCCTGCAGATCGACAGCGTGAAACTGCAGCGTGACGACTTGAGCCTGAATCTGTCCGGTCTGTTGCAACCGACCGGCAACTGGCCGCTGAACATCGCCGGTGATCTGACCTTGCCGTCGCCGGCTCCCGAGCCGTGGACGCTGGCGCTGAAAATCGACGGCGACCTGCTGAAAACCCTCAACCTGCACGCCGACAGCCGTGGCTACCTCGACGGCCAGTTGAGCGGCGAGCTGCAACCGCTGGTGGAAAACCTGCCGGCCAATGTGCGGATCACCTCGGAGGCGTTCAAGCCGAGCGCCGACCTGCCGGACAC
Source organism: Pseudomonas sp. B26(2017) (assembly GCF_002113045.1). Taxonomy (NCBI): domain Bacteria; kingdom Pseudomonadati; phylum Pseudomonadota; class Gammaproteobacteria; order Pseudomonadales; family Pseudomonadaceae; genus Pseudomonas; species Pseudomonas sp. B26(2017). The sequence continues at coordinate 110,788 of NZ_NEJJ01000011.1, forward strand.
CCTGCAATTGAATCAACTGGTATTGACCGGCGAAGGCGACCTGAAAAACGGTTACCAATTGCTCGGCAATGCGACGCTGCCTGCCGAGAAAGGTCCGATGGCGTTGCTGCTCAAAGGCAAGGTCGACGCCAATGGCGCGCAGATCGCCGGCCTCGATCTGACGGCCAGCGACAAGCAAAGCCTCAAGCTCACCGGTTATGTCGACTGGAGCAAAGGCCTCAGTGCTCAGGCCAACTTCAATTGGCTGGATTTTCCGTGGCATCGGCTGTATCCGGAAATCGACGAGCCGCAGGTCACGTTGCGTACCTTCACGGGCGAAGTCTCCTACACCGACGGTCAATACATTGGTAACTTTGCCGCCGCTGCAGATGGGCCGGCGGGGGCGTTCACCCTGAGCAGTCCGTTCAGCGGCAATCTCAAGCAGGTCTTCCTGCCACAGCTGAAACTCGAAGCCGGGCAGGGCAAGGCCGAAGGCCATGTGAACGTGCAGTTCGCCGATGGCATCGCCTGGGACACCGCGCTGGAACTGTCGGCGCTCAACCCGGCGTATTGGGTCGCGGAATTGCCGGGCACGCTGGCCGGCCCATTGAAGAGCAAAGGCGAAATGAAGAACGAGCGCCTGAGCCTAAATGCCGACCTCGATCTGAAAGGCAAACTGCGCGGCCAGCCGGCGATCCTGCAAGCCAAGGCCGACGGCGCCGGCGAGCAGTGGAATCTGAATGCCCTGCAAATCCGTCTCGGCGACAACAGCATCAACGGCAAGGGCAGCCTGCAACAGAAGCTTGCCGGGCAGATCGATATCAAGCTGCCGCGTCTGGCCCAGCTCTGGCCGCAGTTGCGCGGGCAGATCAACGGTCGAGTCGATGTCGCCGGTACGCTGAAAGCACCGCAAGGCAAGCTCGGCCTGCAAGGCTCGCAATTGGTGTTCCAGGACAACCGCCTGCAAAGCCTCAACCTCGACGCCACCCTCGACAGCGCGCAGCGGGCGAAAATCGATCTGAAGGGTAGCGGCATCCAGGCTGGCGACACGAACCTGGGTGTGTTGACCGTCAGCGCTCAGGGCGATATCAAGAATCAGAAGCTCAACCTCGACCTGCTCGGGCCGAAGCTGAAACTCGCGCTGGGGCTGGACGGCAACCTGGACAAAGGCAACTGGCGCGGGCGTCTGGCCAGCGGCGATATCCAGGCCGGCGGTCAGGACTGGAAGCTGCAAAACCCGGCGAAACTCGAACGTCTGGCCGACGGCAAGATCAACTTCGGCGCCCATTGCTGGATGTCCGGCAATGCCAGCCTGTGCGGCGAAGACCAGCGGTTGATGCCGGAGCCGAAGCTGCGTTACCACCTCAAGCAGTTCCCGATCGAAAGCCTGGCGCAATGGCTGCCCAAGGATTTCGCCTGGCAGGGCAAGCTCAATGCCGACCTGCAGCTGGACCTGCCGGCCAGCGGCCCGAACGGCCAGATCAGCGTCGATGCCAGCGGCGGCACCTTGCGCATGAAGGAAAAGGATCAGTGGCTGGACTTCCCGTACCAGACCCTCAAGCTGACCAGCAAACTCACGCCCAAACGCATTGACACTGACCTCAATTTCGTCGGTGGCAAACTCGGTGAGCTGATGGTGCAGGCGCAGCTCAATCCGCTGCCGAAGAACAAACCGCTGAATGGCTCGTTCCGTCTCAGCGGGCTGGATCTGTCGGTGGCCCGGCCGTTCGTGCCGATGGTCGAGAAACTCACCGGGCGCCTGAACGGCAGCGGCACGATTTCCGGCGGCCTGCTCGCGCCGCTGGTCAACGGCACCGTGCAACTCAGTGACGGTGAAGTGTCCGGCCCGGAACTGCCGTTGCAGTTGCAGGATCTGCGACTGCAAGCGGTGATCGCTGGCGAATCGGTGCGCCTGGACGGCGGCTGGAAAAGCGGCAAGACCGGGCAGGGCAGCCTCAGCGGCAACGTCGCATGGGGCCAGGCGCTGGTGGTGGATCTGGCGCTCAAGGGTACGCAACTGCCGGTCACCGTCGAGCCCTACGCCAAGCTTGAAGTGGCGCCGGACCTGAAGATTTCCATGGCCGGCGAAGAACTGGCGGTCGCCGGCAAAGTGCTGGTGCCCCGAGGCGAAATCACCGTGCGCGAGCTGCCGCCATCGACGGTGAAAGTCAGCGATGACACGATCATCGTCGGCGCGCAGACCGAAGAGGGCAAACCACCGATGGCCATGAAGATGGACATCGACGTGGTGGTCGGCGAGGACAAACTGAGCTTCGCCGGGTTCGGCCTGACCGCCAACCTGCAAGGTCACGTGCACATCGGCGACAACATGGACACCCGTGGCGAACTGTGGCTCAACGACGGTCGCTACCGCGCCTATGGTCAGCGCCTGACGGTGCGTCGCGCGCGTCTGCTGTTTGCCGGGCCGATCGATCAGCCGTATCTGGACATCGAAGCGATTCGCCAGACCGATGACGTGATCGCCGGCATTCGCTTGAGCGGCAGCGCCGAGCAGCCGACTACGCAGATTTTTTCCGAGCCGGCGATGAGCCAGGAGCAGGCGCTGTCCTATCTGGTGCTGGGGCGTCCGCTGAGCACCACCGGCGAGGACAACAACATGCTCGCGCAGGCGGCGCTCGGTCTGGGTCTGATGGGCAGTTCCGGGGTCACCAGCAGTCTGGCCAGTGATCTGGGCATTCAGGACTTCCAGCTCGACACCCAGGGCAGCGGCAACACCACCAGCGTGGTGGCCAGCGGCAATATCTCGGAGAAGCTCAGTTTGCGTTATGGCGTCGGTGTGTTCGAACCGGCCAATACCATTGCCTTGCGTTACAAACTGAGCAAGAAGGTCTACCTCGAAGCCGCCAGCGGCGTGGCCAGTTCGCTGGACATCTTCTACAAGCGGGATTTCTAGCCCGCTTTTTCCATCGCCGGATTGCCTGATCGTCCCCACGCCCAAACACCTGATCGTTCCCACGCTCCGCGTGGGAATGCCTCAATGGACGCTCCGCGTCCGCTGTTGAATGGGACGCGGAGCGTCCCGGGCTGCATGCCCACGCAGAGCGTGGGAACGATCTCGTGCGGTCAGTTATCGCCTAATTACAAAGCAGCCTAACTATTGCGTTGACATTCGCTGCCTAGGCAGTAACATCTCGACATACATTCACTGCCTAGGCAGTTATTAGGTGCGTACATGAAGCATTTCACCCCGGATGAATTCAAGCATTGTCACCTCGGCCTGTTGCTCGGCCGTGCAGCCTTGCTCAAGGACAGGATCATCGACACCCACATGGAACCCCACGGCATCACTGCCGCGCAGTTCAAGGTGTTGATCATCATGGCCCAGTACGGCGTCGACACCCCGGCCGAGCTGTGCCGGCACCTGTCGCTGGACAGCGGTTCGATGACCCGCATGCTCGACCGTCTGGAGCAGAAAGACTTCCTGATCCGCCAGCGCAGCGAAGGCGATCGTCGTCAGGTGCAGTTGAAGCTCACCGGGCAAGGTCAGGCGCTGGCCGATCGTCTGCCGCACATCGGTGCCGACGCCATGAATGAGCTGGCCGGCGCGATTACTCCGGATGAGTTGAAAACCCTGGAATACATCCTCAAGAAAATTTTGCTGGCGGCTGGTGACCCGATCACCATCCAGCGGTTAGGTGAACACAATGAGCGGTAAATCCTTGCGCAGCAGCCTGACACTGGTGCTGTCGGCGATGATCCTCGCCGGTTGCGCCAACTACAGCGGCCTCGATACCCATGGCAAAAACCTTGATGCGAAAGACCTTAAGGTCGGCCAATCCCTCAATGGCGTGACACTGTCGCCGGCCGCGTGGCCGAAAAGCGACTGGTGGACCAGCCTCGGCGATCCGCAGCTCGACGGTCTGATCCGCGAGGCCCTGAAAGACAGCCCGGACATGCAGATCGCCGACGCCCGTGCCCATCAGGCCAGCGCCGCCGCGTATGCCGCTGATGCCGAGCGCTATCCGACCCTCGACGCCAGCGCAGGCATCAGCCGTTCGCGTCTGGCCAAGGATCAGGACCCGCGAGGGCAGGGCGATGCCTACGCCACCACGCGCAACATCAGCGCCGGTTTCAATTACAACTTCGACCTGTGGGGCGGTCAGCGTGACGCCTGGGAAGCCGCACTCGGTCAGGCCCGCGCCGCCGAAGTCGACCGTCAGGCCGCGCAACTGACCCTGGCTGCCGACGTGGCCCGGGCCTACAGCGATCTGGGTCAGGCGCATATCGTTTATGACCTGGCCAACGAAGACCTCAAGCGCACCAAGCAGATGCTCGACCTGAGCCAGCGTCGTTTGAGCTCGGGGATCGACAGTCAGTACCAGTTCCAGCAGACCCAAAGCCTGGAAGCCAGCTCCGAAGCCAGCCTGATCGACGCCGAAAAGCGCCTGAACAGCGCAAAAATCGCTTTGGCGGTACTGCTCGGCAAAGGCCCGGATCGCGCCAGCGAAATCGCCCGGCCGAAAGTCCTGCAAGCCAGCGCCGTCGCGCTGCCATCGGTGCTGCCGGCCGAACTGCTGGGCCGTCGCCCGGATCTGGTTGCCGCGCGCTGGCGTGTCGAGGCGGCGAGCAAGGACATCGACTCGGCCAAGACCCGTTTCTATCCCAACTTGAACCTGTCGGCTTCCGCCGGTGCCGAATCCTTGTTGGGGGACGCGATGTTCGGTTCCGCCAGTCGCTTCTTCAACATTGCCCCGACGATTTCGGTGCCGATCTTCGATGGCGGACGCCTGCGCGCCAACCTCGATGCCCGCGACGCCGACTACGACCTCGCCGTGGCGCAGTACAACAAAAACCTGGTGAAAGCCTTGGGCGATGTCAGCGACACGATCAACCAGTTGCGTGATATCGGCCGGCAGATCGGCGCCCAGCAGCACGCGACCGAGATTGCCCAGGACTCTTACAACACCGTCGTCCAGCGTTACGGTTCCGGCATCGGCAACTACCTGGACGTGCTCAGCATCGAGCAGCAATTGCTGCAGGCCCAGCGTCAGTTGGCCAACCTGAATGCCGAGCAGATCGACCTGTCGATTCAACTGATGCAAGCGCTGGGCGGCGGCTTCCAGGGGCAAGCCCTGACCGCAGCCAACGCCACCCCAGCCACGCCGCACAACTAATTCAAGGTATTTGTCATGGCCACTGCCGAAAACACACAAGCTCAAGACAACGCACAGGACACTGGCAATCCGCGCAAACGCAAGGTGATGCTGCTGGTGCTGGCCGTTGTGGTTGCCCTCGCCGGTGCCGGTGTCTGGGCGTATCACGAATTCATCGGGCGCTGGAGCGAAAGCACCGACGACGCCTACGTCAACGGCAACGTGGTGGAAATCACCCCGCTGGTGACCGGCACCGTGGTCAGCATCGGCGCCGACGATGGCGATCTGGTTCAGGAAGGCCAGGTGCTGATCAACTTCGACCCGAACGACGCCGAAGTCGGCCTGCAAAGTGCCAAGGCCAATCTGGCCCGCACCGTGCGTCAGGTGCGCGGTCTGTACAGCAACGTCGACGGCATGAAGGCTCAGGTCAACGCGCAACAGGCCGAAGTGCAGAAAGCCCAGGACAACTTCAACCGGCGGAAAAATCTCGCGGCCGGCGGGGCGATTTCCCAGGAAGAACTGTCCCACGCCCGCGATGACCTGACCTCGGCACAGAACGCTCTGGCCAATGCCAAACAGCAACTGAAAACCACCAGCGCGCTGGTCGATGACACTGTGGTTTCCTCGCACCCTGACGTGATGGCCGCCGCCGCGCAACTGCGTCAGGCCTACCTGACCAACGCTCGCAGCACCTTGATTGCGCCGGTTACCGGTTATGTCGCCAAACGTACCGTGCAACTCGGCCAGCGTGTGCAGCCGGGCACCGCACTGATGGCGGTGATTCCACTGGATCAGCTGTGGATCGACGCCAACTTCAAGGAAACCCAGCTGCGTGACATGCGCATTGGCCAACCGGTGGAGATCGAGTCGGACATCTACGGCAGCGACGTGAAGTTCAGCGGTACTGTCGACAGCCTCGGCGCAGGCACCGGCAGCGCGTTCGCCCTGTTGCCGGCGCAGAACGCCACCGGTAACTGGATCAAGATCGTGCAACGGGTGCCGGTACGGATTCACGTCAACGCCGAAGAACTGGCCAAACACCCGCTGCGCGTCGGTCTGTCGACCAATGTCGAGGTCAACCTGCATGACCAGAGCGGTCCGGTACTGGCCCAGCAGCCGCCGCAAAAGGCTTCGTTCAGCACCAACGTCTACGACCGTCAATTGGCCGAAGCCGACGCGATGATCACCCAATTGATCCACGACAACAGCGCGGCGGTCAGCAAGACCGCGCAACGCTGATCCCTTCCCCTGTGGGAACGAGCTTGCTCCGGGCGGCGTTCCGATGAAAGCGGTGTGTCATTCAGCATTGATTTATCGGACAGACCGCGATCGCGAGCAAGCTCGCTCCCACAAAGGTGACTGCGTCTGTAACAAGCGCGGCACCCGCCGAGTTCCAAAGGATTCGCGATGAGCAATAACGCCTCTTTTTCGCCGCCCAGCCTGTTGCTCAGCACCATCGGCCTGTCGCTGGCGACCTTTATGCAGGTGCTCGATACCACCATCGCCAACGTGGCGCTGCCGACCATTTCCGGCAACCTCGGCGTGAGTTCGGAGCAGGGCACCTGGGTCATCACCTCGTTCGCCGTGAGCAACGCCATCGCGCTGCCGCTCACTGGCTGGCTGAGCCGTCGCTTCGGCGAGGTGAAGCTGTTTCTGTGGGCGACCATCCTGTTTGTGCTGGCTTCGTTCCTCTGCGGTATTTCCACCTCGATGCCGGAACTGATCGGTTTTCGCGTGTTGCAAGGCCTGGTGGCCGGGCCGTTGTACCCGATGACCCAGACACTGTTGATTGCGGTCTATCCGCCAGCAAGGCGGGGCATGGCCCTGGCGTTGCTGGCGATGGTCACGGTGGTGGCGCCCATCGCCGGGCCGATCCTCGGCGGCTGGATTACCGACAGTTACAGCTGGCCTTGGATCTTCTTCATCAACGTGCCGATCGGGATCTTCGCGGTGATGGTGGTGCGCCAGCAGCTGGCCAAGCGCCCGGTGGTCACCAGTCGTCAGCCAATGGATTACGTCGGGCTGATCACGCTGATCATCGGCGTGGGCGCCTTGCAGGTGATCCTCGACAAGGGCAATGACCTGGACTGGTTCGAATCGAACTTCATCATCATCGGCGCGGCGATTTCGGTGATTGCGCTGGCGGTCTTCGTGATCTGGGAAATGACCGACCAGCATCCGGTGGTCAACCTGCGGCTGTTTGCCTATCGCAACTTCCGCATCGGCACGCTGGTGCTGGTGTTGGGGTATGCCGGATTCTTCGGCATCAACCTGATCCTGCCGCAGTGGTTGCAGACCCAGATGGGTTACACCGCGACCTGGGCCGGGCTGGCGGTGGCCCCGATCGGCATTCTGCCGGTGCTGCTGTCACCGTTTGTCGGCAAGTACGCGCACAAGTTCGACCTGCGCCTGCTGGCCGGTCTGGCGTTCCTGGCGATCGGCCTGAGCTGCTTCATGCGTGCCGAATTCACCAACGAGGTGGATTTCCAGCACATCGCCCTGGTGCAGCTGTTCATGGGGATTGGGGTGGCGCTGTTCTTCATGCCGACCTTGAGCATTCTGATGTCGGATCTACCGCCAAGTCAGATTGCCGATGGCGCCGGTCTGGCGACGTTCCTGCGGACATTGGGCGGCAGCTTTGCGGCGTCGTTGACGACATGGATCTGGATTCGCCGGGCGGATCAGCATCATGCCTATATGAGCGAGAGCATCAGCACCTTCGAACCAGCGACTCGCGAGACCTTGCATTCGCTGGGTGGCGCGAGCCAATCGGCGTATGCGCAGATGGATCAGATTCTCACCAGTCAGGCGTACATGCTTTCCACCGTGGATTACTTCATGTTGTTGGGATGGGGGTTTATGGGGTTGATTCTGATTGTGTGGCTGGCTAAACCGCCGTTTGCTGCCAAGGCAGGGCCGGCCGCCAGCGGTCACTAAGTCAGGCAGATCGTTCCCACGTCGAGGCGTCGAACCGTCTGCGTGGGAATGCAGCCCGGGACGCTCCGCGTCTCATGCCGAAGCGGACGCGGAGCGTCCATTGAGGCATTCCCACGCAGAGCGTGGGAACGATCAACTAAGTCCGGGAACGATCAGGCGGTGGCAGGGGCGGGTAGTGCAGGCGGTGGCGCAAAGTCAAATGGCGCCAACGCAAATCCGTTCTCATCCACCTGCAATGCCCAACCCTGACGATCCCAATCCCCCAGCACAATCCGCTTCGCCGCCTGATCGCCGATCTGCAACTTGTGGATCGCCGGGCGATGGGTGTGCCCGTGAACCAGGGTTTTCACTCCGTATTCCTGCATGATCCGCGGAATTTCCTGCGGCGTGACATCGACGATGTCATTGGCCTTCATCCGTGTCTGCGCGCGGCTTTCGCTGCGCAATTTGCGGGCGAGCTTGTGGCGGGTGCGCAAGGGCAGGTTGCGCAGGATGAACAGGCTGAGCGGGTTGCGCAGATAACGGCGCAGCTTCATATAGGCTTCGTCGCGGGTGCACAGGCTGTCGCCGTGCATCAGCAATACCGGTTCGCCGTAAAACTGCACGACACTCGGATCCTTCAACAGCGTGCAGCCGGCCTGTTTGCAAAAGGCCTTGCCGAGCATGAAGTCGCGATTGCCGTGCATCAGAAATATGGCCGTGCCGCTGTCGCTGAGTTCGCGCAGGGCCTGGCAGATGGAACGCTGGAAAGGGGTCATGGCGTCGTCGCCAATCCACGCTTCGAAGAAGTCGCCCAGAATGTACAACGCACTCGCCGAGCGGGCGCGTCCGGCGAGCAAATCCAGAAACGCCCGGGTAATGTCCGGGCGCTCCTCTTCCAGATGCAAGTCTGAAATCAGCAATATCACGCTTCGATGATCTCGGCTTTCTCGATGATCACGTCGTCTGCCGGTACGTCCTGGTGGCCTGCCTTGGACGTGGTGGAAACGCCTTCGATCTTGTCGACAACGTCGGTGCCCGCCACCACTTTACCGAACACGGCATAACCCCAGCCCTGAGCGGTCTTGGCGGTGTGGTTCAGGAAGCTGTTGTCGGAGGCGTTGATGAAGAACTGCGCCGAAGCCGAATGCGGGTCCATGGTACGGGCCATGGCGATGGTGTACTTGTCGTTCTTCAGACCGTTGTCGGCTTCGTTCTGGATGCTCGGGCTCTTGTCTTTCTTTTCTTTCATGCCTGGCTCGAAACCGCCGCCCTGGATCATGAAACCTTTGATGACGCGGTGGAACACGACGTTCTCGTAGTGACCCTTTTTAACGTACTCGATGAAGTTGGCGGTGGTGACCGGCGCCTTTTCAGCGTCCAGTTGCAGGACGATGTCACCGAAGTTGGTGGTCAATTTAACTTGAGTCATGATCGCTACTCTTTATAAGGAATTCGTGGGTATTGGGACATTTCGGCCCCGTACCGGTTCAGCCCCTGAGGGCCAAGGTGCGCAGTTTAGCGTGACAGGCGCGAATTTCGAGGCTGTTTTTCAAAACCCGGCGATTAAATGCATTCCTTTTAAGCCCCGCTCTGTCAGGGGCTTGACAGCATCGGCTATGATAGCGGCTTTGTTTTGTCAGGCCCGTGTCCCGGCCGCGCACTGTACGTTCAAGGATCCTATGAGCAAGCCCACTGTCGACCCTACCTCGAATTCCAAGACCGGCCCCGTTACGCCGGTCAATTTCCTGCGCCCGATCATCCAGGCGGACCTGGACTCGGGTAAGCACACGCAGATCGTCACCCGTTTCCCGCCTGAGCCCAACGGTTACCTGCACATCGGTCACGCCAAGTCGATCTGTGTGAACTTCGGCCTGGCCCAGGAGTTCGGCGGCGTCACTCACCTGCGTTTCGACGACACCAACCCGGCCAAGGAAGACCAGGAATACATCGACGCGATCGAAAGCGACGTCAAATGGCTGGGCTTCGAATGGTCCGGCGAAGTGCGCTATGCCTCGCAATACTTCGACCAGCTGCACGACTGGGCCGTCGAGCTGATCAAGGCCGGCAAGGCCTACGTCGACGACCTGACACCTGAGCAGGCCAGGGAATACCGCGGCAGCCTGACCGAACCTGGCAAGAACAGCCCGTTCCGCGACCGTTCGGTGGAAGAGAACCTGGACTGGTTCGCCCGCATGCGTGCCGGCGAGTTCCCGGACGGTGCCCGCGTGCTGCGCGCCAAGATCGACATGGCCTCGCCGAACATGAACCTGCGCGACCCGATCATGTACCGCATCCGCCACGCCCATCACCACCAGACCGGTGACAAGTGGTGCATCTACCCGAACTACGACTTCACCCACGGTCAGTCGGACGCCATCGAAGGCATCACTCACTCGATCTGCACCCTGGAGTTCGAAAGCCATCGTCCGCTGTACGAGTGGTTCCTCGACGCACTGCCAGTGCCGGCGCACCCGCGTCAGTATGAGTTCAGCCGTCTGAACCTCAACTACACCATCACCAGCAAGCGCAAGCTCAAGCAACTGGTTGACGAGAAGCACGTCAACGGCTGGGACGATCCGCGCATGTCGACGCTGTCGGGCTTCCGCCGCCGTGGCTACACCCCGGCGTCGATCCGCAACTTCTGCGAGATGATCGGCACCAACCGTTCCGACGGCGTGGTCGACTTCGGCATGCTCGAGTTCAGCATCCGTCAGGACCTGGACGCGAACGCCCCGCGCGCCATGTGCGTGCTGCGTCCGTTGAAAGTCGTGATCACCAACTATCCGCAAGACCAGGTCGAGAACCTCGAACTGCCGCGTCATCCGCAGAAAGAAGAACTCGGCGTGCGCCAGCTGCCGTTCGCCCGTGAAATCTACATCGACCGCGATGACTTCATGGAAGAGCCACCAAAAGGCTACAAGCGCCTGGAGCCGAACGGCGAAGTGCGTCTGCGCGGCAGCTACGTGATCCGTGCCGACGAAGCGATCAAGGACGCCGAAGGCAACATCGTCGAACTGCGTTGCTCGTACGATCCGGACACCCTGGGCAAGAACCCTGAAGGCCGCAAGGTCAAGGGCGTGATCCACTGGGTGCCGGCCGCTGCCAGCATCGAGTGCGAAGTGCGTCTCTACGATCGCCTGTTCCGTTCTCCGAACCCGGAGAAGGCCGAAGACAGCGCGAGTTTCCTGGACAACATCAACCCTGACTCACTGCAAGTGCTGACCGGTTGTCGTGCTGAGCCTTCGCTGGGCAATGCGCAGCCGGAAGACCGTTTCCAGTTCGAGCGTGAAGGCTACTTCGTCGCGGATATCAAGGACTCGAAACCCGGTCAGCCGGTATTCAACCGTACCGTGACCCTGCGTGATTCGTGGGGCCAGTGATCAAGTCTTAAGGAAACACCGTGCTTACGATCTACAACACGCTCACCAAGAGCAAAGAAGTCTTCAAGCCGCTGGATGGCAACAAGGTGCGCATGTACGTCTGCGGGATGACCGTGTACGACTACTGCCACCTGGGCCACGGCCGCAGCATGGTCGCGTTCGATCTGGTGACCCGTTGGTTGCGGTTCAGCGGTTATGACCTGACCTACGTGCGCAACATCACCGACATCGACGACAAGATCATCAACCGGGCCAACGAGAACGGCGAGTCGTTCGAAGCGTTGACCGAACGCATGATCGCGGCGATGCACGAAGACGAAGCGCGCCTGAACATCCAGAAGCCGGACATGGAACCGCGCGCCACGGATCACATCCCTGGCATGCACGCGATGATCCAGACCCTGATCGACAAGGGCTTCGCCTACGCCCCGGGCAATGGCGACGTGTACTACCGCGTCGGCAAGTTCATGGGCTACGGCAAGCTTTCGCGCAAGAAGATCGAAGACCTGCGCATCGGTGCGCGGATTGAAGTCGACGAAGCCAAGGAAGATCCGCTGGACTTCGTGCTGTGGAAAGGCGTCAAGCCGGGCGAGCCGAGCTGGGAGTCGCCGTGGGGCGCCGGGCGTCCGGGCTGGCACATCGAGTGCTCGGTGATGTCCACCTGCTGCCTCGGTGAGACTTTCGACATTCATGGCGGCGGCAGCGACCTCGAATTTCCGCACCACGAAAACGAAATCGCCCAGAGCGAAGCGGCCACCGGCAAGACCTACGCCAACGCGTGGATGCATTGCGGCATGATCCGTATCAATGGCGAGAAGATGTCCAAGTCGTTGAACAACTTCTTCACCATTCGCGACGTACTCGACAAGTACCACCCGGAAGTCGTGCGTTATCTGCTGGTGTCGAGCCACTACCGCAGCGCGATCAACTACTCGGAAGACAACCTCAAGGACGCCAAGGGCGCACTGGAGCGTTTCTACCACGCGTTGAAAGGCCTGCCGAACGTGGCGCCGGCTGGCGGCGAAGCGTTCGTCGAGCGTTTCACCACGGTGATGAACGACGACTTCGGCACGCCGGAAGCCTGCGCGGTGCTGTTCGAGATGGTCCGTGAGATCAACCGTCTGCGCGAGAGCGATCTCGATGCCGCGGCCGGTCTGGCGGCGCGTCTGAAAGAACTGGCCAGCGTGCTCGGTGTGTTGCAGCTCGAGGCCGATGACTTCCTGCAGGCCGGCGCCGAAGGGCGTGTCGATGCAGCTGAAGTCGAGGCGCTGATCGCTGCGCGTCTGGCGGCACGTGCCGGCAAGGACTGGGCTGAATCCGACCGCATCCGTGACCAGCTCACCGCCATGGGCGTGGTGCTGGAAGACGGCAAGGGCGGCACGACCTGGCGTCTGGCTGACTGATTGCTGCGCCTGTTACAAACAAAACCCGCCTTGTGCGGGTTTTTGTTTTTCTGACGGCGTGATCGTTCCTACGCAGAGCATGGGAACGATCACGTGGGGCGCTCAGTTTTCAAGCTGCCGCAATCGCTTGTACAGCGTGTTGCGGCTCACCCCCAACCGTCGCGCCAGATGGGAAATATTGCCCCCGGCCAACTGCAACTCCCGGTTCAACGCCTCGGCATCGTTCAGATCAATGCCCAACGGCTCGGCCACCTCTACCGGCTCCATCTCCAGATCGACGAAAAAATCGTCCGGCAGATGCTCGGGTCGAATCGGTTGTTCCTCGGCCATCGCCAGCGCCACCTGCATCACGCTGCTGACCTGACGCAGATTGCCCGGCCACGGGTGCCGTTCGAACAGTTCCAGCACTTCACGACTCAATCCCGCCCACTGCGTCGGCTCGCGATGCTGTTCCCACAGCCGTTTGAACAGCGCCTGCTTGTCGCTGCGCTCGCGTAGCGGTGGCAACTCCAGAGTCAAACCGCCAATGCGGTAGTACAAGTCTTCGCGAAAGCGCCCCAGTTGCACCTGTTCCCTGAGCGAACGGTTGGTGGCGGAGATGATCCGCAGATCCACAGGAAACAGCTCGCTGCTGCCCACCGGTTGCACGCAGCGCTCCTGCAACACCCGCAACAGCCTTGCCTGGGTTGGCAGGGGCATGTCGCCAATTTCATCGAGAAACAGCGTGCCTTTGTCGGCCTTGCGGATCAGCCCGATGCTGCCTTTCTGGTTGGCGCCGGTGAACGCGCCTTTCTCGTAGCCGAACAGCTCTGACTCCACCAGTTCGGCGGGGATCGCCGCGCAGTTGACGGCGATGAACGCCTGTTTGCAGCGTGAGCTGGCCTGATGCAGGGCTTTGACGAAAACTTCCTTGCCAACCCCGGTTTCGCCGTGAATCAGCAGCGGGATGTCCTTTTCCAGCAGGCGTTCGGCCTGTCGCACGGCTTTTTCCACGCGGCTGTCGCCGAAATGCAAAGTGCTCAGGCTGATCGCCGTCGGTACGGCGACTTTCGGTTCGGCGGTTCTGGTTTCGGCGGTTCTGGTTTCATTGAAGACCCGCGCCTGAATCGGCACCTGTTTAGGCCGTTTCAACAAACACTGGAAACGATTGCGCCCCGAGGTCTGCAAGGCAAACGGCAATCCGTCCGGCTGATTGATCAACTCCAGCAACGACACCTTGAACAGGCTTTCAACGCTGACCCGGGATAACCGCACACCCAACAGATTGTCGGCCCGACGGTTGGCCGACAGCACCTGACCGCTCTCATCAAAGATCAGCAGCCCGGCCCACTGGCTGTCGAGGTTGTTCAACCCGGTGTTGAATGTCAGTTGAAAGTGCTGGCCGTGGAACAGGTTGAGGATCAGTCGGTTCTCCACCGTCTGGCTCATCATCTTGACCATGCCGAGGGTGTGCGAGGGCGGCAGGTAGCTGTCGCTGGATACGTCGAGCACGGCGATGACCTTGCGCTCGGCATCGAAAATCGGTGCAGCGGAACCGGTCATGAAACGGTTGGCCTTGAGAAAGTGTTCATCGTGTTCGATGTGCACCGCCTGCTCACAGGCCAGCGCCGTGCCGATGGCGTTGGTGCCGCTGGCGCGCTCGACCCAACTGGCGCCGGCCTGAAAACCCCGCGCCAGATTCGGCTCGATGAAGCGCTGGGTGCCCCAGGACGTCAAAACCTGGCCCTGATTGTCGGCCAGCATGATCAGGCAGTTGGAGTTGCTCAGGATGTTCTCGTAATACGGCAGCACTTCCTGGTGAGTGGTCTGCACCAGCGAATGATGGCGGTCGAGCAACTGCGCGATGCCGGCGGCGGGCAGCTGATCGAAGGCCGGGGCGCTTTGATGATTGAGACCGAAGGCACGGCAACGGGACCAGGAGTCCTGGACGATCGCATCGTGGGTAAGCGGCGGTGCAGGTGCGGCCATGGCAGTCAGCCTCTGAATACAGCATTTTTATTATTGTTATTGAGATCTCTGTGGGAGCGAGCTTGCTCGCGATAGCGATGTGTCAGTTACATCAACGGTGAATGACATACCGCCATCGCGAGCAAGTTCGCTCTCACGGGATCCGTGCCAAAAAGCATCCATAGAGTGTTGTTCACGATTGTTCATTGTCAATCGCCCGACTGTTCAATTGTTCATTCGTAACTGTTCATTTGTGTTCAGCTACGAACCACGGTTTGCGTGGCTTGCAGCGAATTCGACGGTAAATCAACAGCTTGCCGTTTCTGGCACGAATGTCGCTCTACAGGACAGGTCGCTTGACTCCAATAATAAAAAGGCCGAGCAATGTCACTCACCCTGGAGCACGTCAGCCGTACCGTCGAGGGCCAGACCTGGATCGACGATGCGAGCCTGAAATTCGAACCTGGATCCTTTAACGTTTTGCTCGGACGTACGCTGTCCGGCAAAACCAGTCTGATGCGCCTGATGGCCGGTCTGGACAAGCCCGACAGCGGCCGCATCCTGATGAATGGCGTCGACGTTACTCAGCGCCCGGTGCGTTTGCGCAACGTGTCGATGGTCTATCAGCAGTTCATCAATTACCCGACCATGACGGTGTTCGAGAACATCGCGTCGCCGCTGCGCCAGGCCGGGATCTCCAACGAGCAGATCCAGAGCAAGGTGCAGGAAACCGCGAAGATGCTGCGCATCGAGAAGTTTCTGAAGCGCTATCCGCTGGAACTGTCCGGCGGCCAGCAGCAGCGCACCGCCATGGCGCGAGCGCTGGTCAAGGATGCCGAACTGATCCTGTTCGATGAGCCGCTGGTCAACCTCGACTACAAATTGCGCGAAGAGCTGCGCCAGGAGATGCGCGAGCTGTTCAAGGCGCGCCATACCATCGCCATCTACGCCACCACCGAACCCAACGAAGCGCTGGCGCTGGGCGGCACCACTACCATTCTTCACGAAGGTCGGGTGATCCAGAGCGGCCCTTCGACCGAGGTCTATCACCAGCCGAAAACCGTGCTGGCGGCCGAATTGTTCTCCGAGCCACCGATCAACCTGATGCCGGGACGTATCGCCGGCAACGAAGTGAGCTTCGCCAACTTCGTACACTTTCCGTTGAACGTCGATCTGCGGCCGGTGGGCGAGGGCGAGTTTCGTTTTGGCGTGCGCCCGAGCCACATCTCGCTGGTACCGAGCAACGATGACGACCTGGAACTGGCAGTGACCGTCGAGGTGGCGGAGATCAGCGGTTCGGAAACCTTCCTGCACGTGCGCAACGAGCATTTCCTGCTGGTGCTGCATCTGCCGGGTGTTCACGAATACGACGTCGATGCGCCGATCCGCATCTATATCCCGACCCATAAACTGTTTGTGTTCGATGCGCAGGGCCGGCTGGTGCAGGCACCGGGCCGGCGTGTCGCGAGGGTTGCCTGATGGCCGAAATCCGTTTGCAGCACCTCGCCCACAGCTACAGCAAAACCCCGAGCGGGCCCGAGGACTACGCGATCCGCGAGATGGACCACATCTGGGAGCAGGGCGGCGCGTATGCCTTGCTCGGCCCTTCGGGCTGCGGCAAATCGACCTTGCTCAACATCATTTCCGGTTTGCTCAGCCCGTCCCAGGGGCATGTGTTGTTCGACGGCAAAGCGGTCAACGACCTGACCCCGGAGAAGCGCAACATCGCTCAGGTTTTTCAGTTCCCGGTGGTGTACGACACCATGA
This sequence comes from Pseudomonas sp. B26(2017), assembly GCF_002113045.1. NCBI lineage: Bacteria > Pseudomonadati > Pseudomonadota > Gammaproteobacteria > Pseudomonadales > Pseudomonadaceae > Pseudomonas > Pseudomonas sp. B26(2017). The sequence continues at coordinate 127,297 of NZ_NEJJ01000011.1, forward strand.
CCGTGTTCGACAACCTGGCCTTTCCCTTGAGAAATCAGGGCCTGGCCGAGGCGAAAGTACACAGCAAGGTGCAGGAAATCGCCGAAGTCCTCGATCTGCAAAACCTGTTGAGCAAAAAGGCGCGCAACCTCACCGCCGACGAAAAACAGAAAGTCTCCATGGGCCGTGGCCTGGTGCGCGACGACGTGTCGGCGATCCTCTTCGACGAGCCGCTGACGGTGATCGACCCGCACCTGAAATGGAAACTGCGGCGCAAGCTCAAGCAGATCCACGAACAGTTCAACATCACCATGGTCTACGTCACCCACGATCAGCTGGAGGCGTCGACCTTCGCCGACAAGATTGCGGTGATGTACGGCGGCCAGATCGTCCAGTTCGGTACGCCACGGGAATTGTTCGAGCGGCCGAGCCACACCTTTGTCGGCTACTTCATCGGCAGCCCGGGGATGAATCTGATTGAGGTACAGCCGCAACCGGGCGGGGTCGGTTTCAACTCGACCCATCTGCCGTTGTCCGACGCCTTGCAGCGCCATATCGAACACGGCCAGTGGAAAAATCTGAAGGTCGGCATCCGCCCCGAGTTCATCCATGTGTGGGACGAGCCGTTTGATGACGCGATGCAGGCACGGGTCGTACACGTCGAAGACCTCGGCACCTACAAGATCATGACCCTGGACCTGGACGGCGCTCCGCTGAAGGTGCGTCTGGCCGAAGACAAACCGGTGCCGCAGGGCACGGCGTACATCAGTTTTCCGGCGCAGTGGCTGATGGTCTATGCCGACGAGTTTCTGCTGGATGCCACCGACAGCGAGGTACAGCCATGAACAAGGTGCAAAACAACAAGGCCTGGTGGCTGGTGTTGCCGGTGTTCCTGCTGGTGGCCTTCAGTGCCGTCATTCCGATGATGACCGTGGTCAACTATTCGGTGCAGGACATCTTCGACCAGTCCAGCCGCTACTTCGTGGGCGCCGACTGGTACAAGCAGGTGCTGCTCGATCCGCGTCTGCACGATTCGTTGTTGCGTCAGTTCATCTACTCGGCGTGCGTGCTGCTGATCGAAATCCCGCTCGGCATCGCCATCGCGCTGACCATGCCGACCAAGGGGCGCTGGTCGTCAGTGGTGCTGATCGTGCTGGCGATTCCGCTGCTGATTCCGTGGAACGTGGTCGGCACCATCTGGCAGATTTTCGGCCGCGCCGACATCGGCCTGCTCGGGTCGAGCCTCAACGCCATGGGCATCAGCTATAACTATGCGGCCAACACCATGGACGCCTGGGTCACCGTGCTGGTGATGGACGTGTGGCACTGGACTTCGCTGGTGGCGCTGTTGTGTTTCTCCGGGCTGCGGGCGATTCCCGATGTGTACTACCAGGCTGCGCGTATCGACCGGGCCTCGGCCTGGGCCGTATTCCGGCACATTCAGTTGCCCAAGTTGAAGAGTGTGCTGCTGATCGCGGTGATGCTGCGCTTCATGGACAGCTTCATGATCTACACCGAGCCGTTCGTGCTCACCGGCGGCGGGCCGGGTAACTCGACGACCTTCCTGAGTCAGACCCTGACCCAGATGGCCGTAGGCCAATTCGACCTGGGGCCGGCGGCGGCATTCTCGCTGGTGTACTTCCTGATCATCCTGCTGGTGTCCTGGCTGTTCTACACCGCCATGACCCACAACGATGCCAACCGCTGAGGCCCGGCCATGAGCAAAAGAAAGCTGATTCCCCTGCTGCTCTACATCCTGTTCCTGCTGGTGCCGATCTACTGGCTGCTGAACATGTCGTTCAAGAGCAACACCGAAATCCTCGGCGGACTGACCCTTTTCCCACAGGATTTCACGCTGGCGAACTACAAGGTGATCTTCACCGACCCGAGCTGGTACACCGGGTATATCAACTCGCTGTACTACGTCAGTCTGAACACGATCATTTCTCTGACCGTGGCACTGCCGGCGGCCTATGCGTTTTCGCGCTATCGCTTTCTCGGCGACAAGCACCTGTTCTTCTGGCTGCTGACCAACCGCATGGCGCCACCGGCGGTGTTCCTGCTGCCGTTCTTCCAGCTGTATTCGTCGATCGGCCTGTTCGACACCCACATTGCCGTGGCGCTGGCGCACTGCCTGTTCAACGTGCCGCTGGCGGTGTGGATCCTCGAAGGCTTCATGTCCGGGGTGCCGAAGGAAATAGACGAAACCGCCTACATCGACGGCTACAGCTTTCCCAAGTTCTTCGTGAAGATCTTCATCCCGCTGATCGGCTCCGGCATCGGTGTGACGGCGTTTTTCTGCTTCATGTTTTCCTGGGTCGAACTGTTGCTGGCGCGCACGCTGACCTCGGTCAACGCCAAACCGATCGCGGCGGTGATGACGCGCACGGTGTCGGCGTCCGGCATTGACTGGGGTGTACTGGCGGCGGCGGGGGTGTTGACTATTCTCCCCGGCATGCTGGTGATCTGGTTCGTTCGCAACCACGTGGCCAAGGGCTTTGCCCTGGGCCGGGTCTGAGGAACTGATGATGGAATGGATGAGCTGGACCGTCCCGACGGCGGCGTTTTTCATCGTGATTGGTTTGATCCTGGTGGGCATGTCCACCTGGGAACTGCGCTCGCCGAGCATCTTGCGGCGAGGGTTTCTGCCGATTGCCACCACCCGTGGCGATCGCTTGTTCATCGGTCTTCTCGGCAGCGCCTACCTGCATTTGCTGGTAATCGGCGTGACCGACTGGAGCATCTGGGTAGCGTCCGCGTTGTCCCTGGTGTGGCTGTTGGCTGTGATGCGTTGGGGCTAGTCGAATCGCTCGGCAATCTTGCTCCGAAAACCTAACAGGAGGTCTCTATGTTCGATAAGAAAAATAAGCTGCGACATAGCATTTCATTGGCAGCCATGCTGGCACTCAGCGGTTTGAGCGCGTCCGCCTGGGCCGACGCCTACGAAGATGCCGCAAAAAAATGGATCGGCAGCGAGTTCAAGCCGTCGACCCTGACAGCCGAGCAGCAGCTCGAAGAACTGAAGTGGTTCATCAAGGCGGCCGAGCCGTTTCGCGGGATGGACATCAAGGTCGTCTCGGAAACCCTGACCACCCACGAATATGAATCCAAGGTACTGGCCAAGGCCTTCAGCGAAATCACCGGCATCAAGCTGACCCACGACCTGTTGCAGGAAGGCGACGTCGTGGAAAAAATGCAGACCGTCATGCAGTCGGACAAGAACATCTACGACGGCTGGGTCAACGACTCGGACCTGATCGGTACGCACTTTCGCTACGGCAAGACCGAGTCGATCACCGACCTGATGGCCAACGAAGGCAAGAACTTCACCTCGCCGACCCTCGACATCAAGGACTTCATCGGCATCTCCTTTACCACCGCGCCGGACGGCAAGATCTACCAATTGCCCGACCAGCAGTTCGCCAACCTGTACTGGTTCCGCGCCGACTGGTTCGAACGCCCCGACCTGAAAGCCAAGTTCAAGGAAAAGTACGGCTATGAACTGGGCGTGCCGGTGAACTGGTCGGCCTATGAAGACATCGCCAGGTTCTTCAGCGAAGACGTCAAGGAAATCGACGGCAAGCGCATTTACGGACACATGGACTACGGCAAGAAAGATCCGTCCCTGGGCTGGCGCTTCACCGATGCCTGGTTCTCCATGGCCGGTGGCGGCGACAAGGGCATTCCCAACGGCTTGCCAGTGGACGAGTGGGGGATTCGTGTCGAGGATTGCCACCCGGTCGGTTCCAGCGTGACCCGCGGCGGCGACACCAACGGCCCGGCCGCGGTGTTCGCCACCACCAAATATGTCGATTGGCTGAAGAAGTACGCGCCACCGGAAGCGGCGGGCATGACGTTCTCCGAGTCCGGCCCGGTGCCGTCCCAGGGCAACATCGCCCAGCAGATCTTCTGGTACACCGCGTTCACCGCCGACATGACCAAACCGGGCCTGCCGGTGGTCAACGCCGACGGCACGCCGAAATGGCGCATGGCGCCGTCGCCACGCGGGCCTTACTGGGAAGAGGGGATGAAACTCGGTTATCAGGACGTGGGTTCCTGGACCTTCATGAAATCCACGCCTGAGAAGCAGAAACTCGCAGCCTGGCTGTACGCGCAGTTCGTGACCTCGAAAACCGTGTCGCTGAAGAAAACCATCGTCGGCCTGACGCCGATCCGCGAGTCGGACATCAACTCGCAAGCGATGACCGATCTGGCGCCGAAACTCGGTGGTCTGGTCGAGTTCTACCGCAGCCCGGCCCGGGTGCAATGGACGCCGACCGGCACCAACGTGCCGGACTATCCACGCCTGGCGCAACTGTGGTGGAGCCACATCGCCGAAGCCGCCAGCGGCGAGAAGACCCCGCAACAGGCCCTCGACGGTCTGGCCAAGGATCAGGACGCGATCATGACTCGCCTGGAACGCTCCAAGGCCCAAGCGGTGTGCGCACCGAAAATGAACCCCGAGCGCGACGCGCAATACTGGTTCGACCAGCCGGGCGCACCAAAACCGAAACTGGCCAACGAGAAACCAAAAGGCGAAACCGTGAGCTACAACGAACTGCTCAAGTCGTGGGAGGCGGCACGCAAGTAAGCGCTTTTGCAGGACGGAACGGCACCTTCGGGTGCCGTTTTTTTTAGCCTTCGATTTCACGTTTCACCGCCCGGCGCACCGCTTTGAGTGTGGCGTTTTCAAAAGCGTTGTGCCCGGTGTGCAGCAGTCGGCAGTGGATGTTCATGCGTTGCCTGAGCCAGCGCACGCTGGCCATGCCATGGGTGTCGCGAATGCCCTGGATCAGCTGGGTGTTGTCATCGAGAGTCAGATCTTCATCCTTTGGCGTGAAGCCGTAGTTCTGCAGGTGGTAATGCAGTTCGAGGCGGATGGCGAGCACCGCTTCCTGATCGACAAAGCGCTCCAGGGTATCGGGGCAGATCGTCTGCCCTGTGCGACGTAGAACAGCGTTCAACCATTCGATGGCGGCGCGGTGTTGCTGCGATGGGCGGCCTTCGCCGAGTATCCGGTAGATGTCCCTGGCGCGTTGGCCGGACGATGATTCTGGCGATTGCCTCAGCCCGTCATTGAGCGCCTGATCGTAAGCCCGGACATTGGCGGCAAACGGCACGAATACCGAAACCAGCGTGGTTTTCAGCAGGTGCTGCGGGTAACGCTGCTGGTACTGAATCGCCAGCCAACTGCCCCATGACACTCCCAACACACTGATTCTTTCGAAGCCGAAATGCTGGCGCAGGGCATCGATGTCTTCGACACACAACCCGGTGGTGTTGTACTGCAGCTCGCCGTAGGGCGTCGAGCGCCCGCAACCTCGTTGGTCAAACAGGATGATGTCGAACCGGCCCAGGTCGAAAAACTGCAGATGGTGACGACTGATACGTCCGCCGGGGCCGCCATGGAGGAAAAACACCGGTTCGTGTCCCGGAACACCATGGCGTTCCCAATAGAGCCGATGTCCGTCACCAGTCGGGTAATAACCTCGGCTGTGCAGGGAAAAGGTCATGACGCGTGAACCGTCAGACGATAAAACTGGAACAGCTCGACTTGCCCCGGCCGGGCCGCGACGCTGGATTCAAGTTTCAGGTGGTGGATGGAGGCAAGCCAGGTGACCGGGATCAGCACCGGGGTGTGACCGAAAACGAGGATCGTGCCGCCGGGCTTGACGCAGCGGATCAGCGACTCGAATGCGGTTTGCGCCTCTCGGCGGGTCAAGACTTCGGCGTTGAGGAAACGCAGGATCAAGACATCGCAGCGAATCCCGGTATCGAAGGCCTCACTCGCCTCCAGCACGTCGAACTCGACGGATGTTCCGCTGTGCCATCGCCTGGCATGTTCGATCATCGAGGCCGAGCGGTCACTGCCCAGGCAAAGACAATCGGGCAGGGCGCGGGCGAGATGGGCGATGAACGCGCCCGTTGAACAAGCCGGGTCGTAAACCAGTGCGCCTTTTTCAGTGATGGCCTGGAGCAGCCCGGCGCAGTATTCGCGCAGGTGGTGCTCGTCAGTGTTCAGCTGTTCGGCCAGTGATTCGTTGCCTTGCCAGAACTCTGCCGGGCAGACCGCTTCCCGGCCCGCCTCATCCAGCAGTGGAAAGGGAACCAGGATCTCGCTGTCAGCCTGATGCAATGCATGTTCGAAGACCTGCGTTTTCTCCGTGGGGGAGGCCGTTCGATAGCCGATCGACAAACCGTCATCCCCCCACAATGAATGCAGATGCGGGCCAAACAACATGCCGGGTTTGAGCACGCTGCTGGCCTGCCAGCGAAAATGCCGGTCACGTTGCAGGAGCTTGCGGCCGACCCAGAGCTCATCGCTCACCCGCAGGAAAAAAACCTGATGCAGTCCGCTGCCTCGCGGTTCGAGGAAGTGGCCAACAGCGCCGTTCTCGTTGAGATGAAGGCGCATGGATCGGGCCAATGTCAGTTCCCGGGTGCGATCGAGTCGGTTCATGGGGCTCGCCTCTCCAGCGTACGGCCCCGGGCTTGCGGGATGACGACGTTGCCGCTGGAAACCACGAAGAAGCGCTCAAGGCCGGGGATCACCACGTTGAGCAGGGTGGTGTCGAGCTCGGTTCGTTGCAGGACGGCTGCACCCAGCGTACGGCCATGAATCCGCAGGTCTTGAGTCAGCAAGTACAGCTGGTTTTCCACTGACAGGTTTTTAGCGCAATCCGGCAGTCTCACCTCGTGTTGAACGCAGCGATGCAGCAGCGTCTGCGTATCGAACTGCGCGCAGCGCAGCAGGCGCGGGAAGGGTCGCAGGTTGCGTAACGCATTGGCCAGCGTCTGGCAGTATTCGGGTTCGGCGGCATTCAGTTGCAATTGCACCAGTTCAGTGAGCGCCCGCCATGCCGCGTGGCGCGGGTCGAGAGAGCTGCCGCTGCCAAACACCTGTGGGTGAACGCCCGGCCTGGTCGTGAAGGCCAGAAAGGTCCGTACCTTGAATTCGGTGCTGATATCCACCAGGACGATCTCGCCGTCGATTTCCTGTTCGGCATCGGCCCACAGATGTCCGAGTGGGTCGCTTTCATTGAGACGCGCTACCCGTCGCAGCGGCGGATGGTTCTGGTAATAAAAATGATCGAGCAGAAACAACGACACGGCATCGCGCTCGATGCATTCGTTGGCGGCGTGCAGCATCGCTTCGTTGTAAGTGGCGCCAATCGCGGTGCCGCTGTTGCTGGCGTAGCGCCGCACGGCGCGGTAGTCCGCCATGCCCGGTGACGAGGGCAAACGTGAACCGTTCGGCGAAGTCAGCGCAACCGGATAGGAAAACCGGTCATGCCACGGCGGACAGACATAAGTCCGGCAGGCGATGCGCACGTTTTGCTGGCAGGTGAGCCTGTGCAGAAGCGAGTCATCGGCAAACATCGGCGCATCTTTGAAATAACCTTCTGTCTCGTGGTGAACATCGGAGGTACAGAGCTCATCGGTCCAGTAGTGTTCGAGCGCTTCATAAAGCGCGCCCAGGTGTGCCTGATCGGCATAGCCTTTGCCGCAGCCACGGGCATGACGGTTGTCTCTGCCCTGCAGACTTGCGTGAACCGCAACGACTTTGCTGCCGAGGGTGCGGGTGTGCGGCGTGAGGCCCAGGCGTGAAAGTTCGGTATGAATACGCCGTTCTGCCTGATCGGCCGTGAGCTTACGCTCGGCCAACGTTGTCTTGTCCATGATTCCCTTCCTGGAAAGCCTGCGAGGGCGCAAGGCCCTCGCAGGTTCTGTCACTCGGCGTTCAGCTCTGCCTGTTCTTCCTCGGTCAGTTGCAGTGCTTCGATCTGCTCTGCCGAGGGCGCTTCCTGCTCTTCAAGTTCGTCGATGTGGTTGGCATTCCAGTTGCCCATATAGCCCATGATGTCGCTCCTAAGTTGTTGGGGGAGTGTGCTGTTGCAAGCACGAGCCGAATCTAAAAGCGCGGTGAGGGCGGGTCAAAAATGTCCAGACGTTTCCAGCAGCGGGTTTCAGCGGTGTCGAAATACGTACTGATAAAACGTGAATTGACGCCGGGCGGACGTGTTTCTGAGAGGGGTAGCCCTGCGTGGGAACGGGCGAACCCGGCGAAAGGAATCAGCTGTCTCAGGTGTTCTATCTGTTGTCGCTGTCAGACGTTTCAGCGCAGGGGGGAGGCAAATTCTTACTGAAGGATTTACGAGGCTGTATGCAGCACTTGTGCGGCGATTTTTCCCATGGAGTTTGAGAAAAAACCGCACAAATCGGCTTGGGGGTCAGTGCCGTTCCCGGTTCATCGCGGGAAACAGCGTTGCGGCCGTCACCGGTGTCACCGTGGACGTCCCGACGACCACTACCAGAGCGGCATCGATATTTTTGTGTTGTTGACCATTAATCGCTCCTGAGTCCGGCAGACGGGAACGTGCTTCGGCGTGGGTTTTATTGTTCGACGGGCAAGGGCCCGCCGGCAGGGTCGCCGAAAGGGGAGGGTGTAGAAAATGGAAATCCCGCAAAAACAGAAACGGCACCCGAAGGTGCCGTTTCCGTTTGTAGCCGACTATCGCTGAGCGATCAGCCCGCCAGGCCCGATTGCTGAACCAGCGTCAGCAATGGTTGCGGGTAGACGCCGAGGAAGAACGCGACAACGGCGATCGCCAGCAGCATCACGCCGCCTGCTTTCTGTTCCCAGTGCAGCTGGGCGTCGTGGCGGCGCAGGTTCGGTTCGATCAGGTACAGGGTCACCATCACGCGCAGGTAGTAGAACACACCGATTGCGCTGCCCAGTACCAGCGAACCTACCAGCCACCATTGGTGCGACTCGACACCGGTAGCGATGATGTAGAACTTGCCGATGAAGCCTGCGGTCAGCGGGATACCGGCCAGGGACAGCATCATCACGGTCAGTACGGCGGTCAGGTACGGACGGCGCCAGAACAGGCCGCGGTACTCGTACAGCGCATCTGCGTCACGGCCGTTGTACGGCGAGGACATCAGGGTGATCACGCCGAACGCGCCGAGGCTGGTGATCACGTAGGTGACCAGGTACACGCCGATGGCTTCCACCGCCAGACCCTTGCTCGCCACCAGTGCGATCAGCAGGTAGCCGAAGTGCGCGATGGAGGAGTAACCGAGCAGACGCTTGAGGTTGCTCTGGGTCAGGGCCAGCAGGTTACCGAACAGGATCGAGGCGATGGCGATGATGGTCAGCACGTTGCTCAGTACGCCACTGCTTGCGGCAGGGGAGATCTGGAACAGGCGAACCATGACCGCGAACACAGCCACTTTCGACGCGGTGGCGAGGAACGCGGCCACCGGCGCCGGAGCACCTTCGTACACGTCCGGCGTCCACAGGTGGAACGGTACCAGCGACAGTTTGAACGCCAGACCGATCAGCATCATGCCCAGGCCCAGTTGCGCCAGCGAGCTTGGCAGGCCGGTTGCGGCCAGTGCCTGACCGATGCCGACGAAGCTCAGCGAACCCGAGTCGGCGTACAGCAGCGCCATACCGAACAGCAGGAACGCGGAACCGGCGGCCGACAGCACCATGTACTTGATGCCGGCTTCCAGCGAACGCTTGTTGAAGAAGGCGTAGGCCACCAGACCGTAGACCGGCACCGACAGCAGTTCCAGACCGATGAACAAGCCGGCCAGGTGCTGCGCGCTGACCAGAACCAGACCACCGGCGGCGGCCATCAGGATCAGCAGGTACAGTTCTTCACGGTTGCCCGGGTAACCCGAACCGCCATCGCCGAGATAGGCGTGGGCGAGGGTGACGCAAGCGAGGGTGGCGACTAGGATCAGCGCCATGTACAGGCAGGCAAAAGTGTCGATCTGCAGCAATGGAGTCACGGCCAGAGGCGCGACTTTCAGGGCCGGCAGGATCGACAGCAAGGCCAGGTTCAGACCCGCCACCGAAATCAGGAAGGTCTGCGAGTGGTTGCGGCGCCAGGCGATTGCCAGCATCACCACGATAATGGTGAGGCTGGTGATCAACAGTGGCGCTAGCGCAATAAAGTGTTGAATCGTGAATTCCATAGCGCTCTTACCGGGCCGAAGCGAGTTGAGTGAAGGCGGTGCCGAGCCACTGCTGCACGCCATGCATCGTGGCGGCAGAGGTGTCGAGGAACGGTTGCGGGTAGACGCCGAGGTAGACCAGCAGCACCGCAAGGCCCAGCACCATGATCAGTTCGCGAGCGTCCATGCCGTGCAGGATCGAATCCGATTTGGACGGACCGAAGTAGGCACGGTGGATCATGATCAGCGAGTAGACCGAACCGAACACCAGACCGGAGGTGGCAATCGCGGTGATCCATGGCGCGCTGGCGAAGGTACCGATCAGGATCAGGAACTCGCCGACGAAGTTACCGGTGCCCGGCAGACCCAGCGAAGCGGCTGCGAAGAACAGGCTGATCGCCGGCAGGTATGCGATACGCGACCACAGACCGCCCATCTCACGCATGTCGCGAGTGTGCAGGCGCTCGTACAGCTGACCGCTGAGGATAAACAGCGCGGCTGCCGACAGACCGTGGGCCAGCATCTGGACCACGGCGCCTTGCAGCGCCAGTTGGCTGCCGGAGTAGATGCCGATCAGCACGAAGCCCATGTGGGAAACGGACGAAAAGGCGATCAGACGCTTGATGTCGGTTTGTGCGAAAGCGAGGAAAGCACCATAGAAGATCCCGATCAGACCGAGGGTCATGGCGATCGGCGCGAACTCGGCCGAGGCGTTCGGGAACAGCGGCAGGGCGAAACGCAGCAGACCGTAGGCCGCGGTTTTCAGCAGGATACCGGCGAGGTCGACGGAACCTGCAGTCGGTGCCTGGGCGTGAGCGTCAGGCAGCCAGGAGTGGAACGGAACCACTGGCAGCTTGACCGCGAAGGCGATGAAGAAGCCGAGCATCAGGATGTACTCGGTGGTCATCGACATCTTGGTCTTCAACAGATCGGCGTAGTTGAAGGTGATCACGCCGGTGCTGTTGTAGTTGACCAGGACCAGACCCAGGATCGCCACCAGCATGATCAGGCCGGAAGCCTGAGTGAAGATGAAGAACTTGGTCGCGGCGTAGATACGGGTTTTCTTGCCGTCCGAAGAACTGTGACCCCAGAGCGCGATGAGGAAGTACATCGGCACCAGCATCATTTCCCAGAAGAAGAAGAACATGAACAGGTCGAGGGCGAGGAACACGCCGACGACGCCGCCCAGGATCCACATCAGGTTCAGGTGGAAGAAGCCAACGTGACGCTGGATCTCTTTCCACGAGCAGAGTACCGACAGGATGCCCAGCAGACCGGTCAGCAGGATCATCAGCAGCGACAGACCGTCGAGGGCCAGGTGCACGTTGATGCCGAAGCGCTGGATCCAGACGTGCTTGAACTCAAGCGCCCAGGTCGGATCGGCGCCAGGCGCCGGAGCAAATGAATAGTCACCGTGGGCCCACAGCCAGAGGCCGAGGGCGAGTTCCAGGGTCATGGTCAACAGCGCAATCCAGCGGGGGAGGGTAGCGCCGAAGCGCTCACCCATCCAGCACAGCAGGCCGCCGATGAAGGGGATCAGGATTAGCCAAGGCAGAATCATGACGGGCTCGTTTCCTTTCGCAAATTCGCAAGGTTCATATCAGACCGCTACCAGCACGACAGCGCCGATGACCAACACGGCACCAGCAGCCATCGAAGCAGCGTACCAACGCAGTTGACCGGTTTCGGTACGGCTCAGGGCAGTGTGACCACCCTTGGCCATGCGCGGGATCAGACCGATGGTCTGGTCGAGCGGGTCTTTGCGCAGCATGTGGCTGATCGCAAGGTACGGCTTGACGAACAGTTTGTCGTAGATCCAGTCGAAGCCCCAGGCAGCGAACCACCAGGCCGAAAGGAGACGGCCGATGCCGCTGTTGGCGATCGCGGTCACGAAGCGACGCTTGCCAAGGAACAGCAGGGCCGCCAGCAGGATACCGGCCAGGGCGATGGCGCCCGAGGCGATTTCCAGGCTGTGCTTGGCTTCGCCACCGGCATGGCCAACGCTCTCGGGCAGTACGCCGTGCAGCGGTGGAACGATCATGGCGCCGACGAAGGTCGACAGCACGATCAGCACCGACAGCGGCAGCCAGTGAGCGATGCCGTGACCGGCGTGGGCTTCGGTCTTGGCTTCACCGTGGAACGCGATGAAGATCAGGCGGAAGGTGTACAGCGACGTCATGAATGCGCCGACCAGACCTGCATAGAGCAGACCGTGGTTGCCGCTGGCGAACGCTTCCCAGAGGATTTCGTCCTTGGAGTAGAAACCTGCGGTCACCAGCGGCAGGGCGGCCAGGGCGGCACCACCGACGATGAAGCTGGCGTAGGCCAGCGGCAGTTTCTTCCACAGGCCGCCCATCTTGAAGATGTTCTGCTCGTGGTGGCAGGCAACGATCACCGCACCGGAGGCAAGGAACAGCAGGGCCTTGAAGAAGGCGTGGGTCATCAGGTGGAAGATCGCGCCTTCCCAGGCGCCAACGCCCAGCGCCAGGAACATGTAGCCGATCTGGCTCATGGTCGAGTAGGCGAGGATACGTTTGATGTCGGTTTGCACCAGCGCGGCGAAACCGGCCAGTACCAGGGTCACACCACCGACGATGCCGACCAGGTGCAGGATATCCGGCGCCAGGGCGAACAGACCGTGGGTACGGGCGATCAGGTAGACACCCGCAGTCACCATGGTTGCAGCGTGGATCAGTGCCGAAACCGGGGTAGGACCGGCCATCGCGTCCGCAAGCCAGGTCTGCAGCGGCAGTTGAGCCGACTTACCGACTGCACCACCCAGCAGCATCAGGGTCGCCAGCACGATCCAGAAATCGCCGACCTTGAAGTGCTCAGGCGCCTTCACCAGCAGTTCCTGGACGTTCAGCGTGCCCAGTTGCTGGAACAGGATGAACAGGCCGATCGCCATGAACACGTCGCCGATGCGGGTGACGATGAAGGCTTTGAGTGCGGCGTTACCGTTGTTGCGGTTGCTGTAGTAGAAACCGATCAACAGGTACGAGCACAGGCCCACGCCTTCCCAACCGAAGTAGATGAACAGCAGGTTATCGCCCAGGATCAGGAACAGCATGCTGGCGATAAACAGGTTGGTGTACGAGAAGAAGCGCGAGTAACCGTCTTCGCCACGCATGTACCAGGAGGCAAACAGGTGGATCAGGAAGCCGACACCGACGACCACACCGAGCATGGTCACGGACAGACCATCCAGGTACAGCGCAAAGTCAGGCTGGAAACCTTCCACCGATATCCAGCGCCACAGCACCTGGGTGTAGACGCCACCTTCCGGTGGAGCGACGTTGAACTGCCAGATCACGTAAGCCGCGACGATGGCAGACAGGCCGATGGAGCCGACACCGATCAGCGCCGACAGGTTTTCCGAGAAGCGGCCGCGCGAGAACGACAGCAACAGGAACCCGATCAGAGGGAATACGAAAGTCAGAAAGAGTAGGTTCATCCGCGCATCTCACTGGCAGCGTCGATATCGAGCGTGTGGAAGCGGCGATACAGTTGCAGCAGGATCGCCAGGCCGATACTGGCTTCGGCGGCTGCAAGGCTGATCACCAGGATGAACATGATCTGTCCATCCGGTTGCGCCCAACGGGCGCCCGCGACGATGAAGGCCAGTGCAGAGGCGTTCATCATCACTTCCAGACTCATCAACACGAACAAAATGTTGCGGCGGACCATCAGGCCGACCAGACCAAGGCAGAACAGGATGCCGGCAACGGCCAGGCCATGCTCCATAGGTATAGAACCGAGAGGGATAACAGGCATGTTCTACTCCTTAGCCTCATTACGGCCCAAATGGAACGCCGTGACGGCTGCAGCGAGCAGCAGCATCGAGGCGAGTTCGACCACCAGCAGGTACGGACCGAACAGGCTGATGCCCACGGCTTTCGCGTCAACGGTGGTTTGGCCGATGGCCTGACCGCTCTGGTGAGCGAACAGCACATACAGCAGTTCGGCCAGCAGCAGGGCGGCGAGAATCACCGGTCCTGCCCAGATGCCGGGCTTGAGCCAGGTGCGTTCCTGCTGAACCGAGGCCGGGCCAAGGTTCAGCATCATCACCACGAACACGAACAGCACCATGATGGCGCCGGCGTAGGCGATCACTTCCAGCACGCCGGCGAACGGTGCGCCGAGGGCGAAGAAGGTCATGGCCACGGAGATCAGCGAAATGATCAGGTAGAGCAGGGCGTGCACAGGATTGGTGTTGGTGACCACACGCAGTGTGGACACAACAGCGATACCCGATGCGAAATAGAAAGCGAATTCCATCGTTCTTCCTTAAGGCAGCAAGCTCTTCACGTTGATCGGCTCGGCTTCGTTTTGTGCGGCGCCTTTCGGCTTGCCCGCAACGGCCATACCTGCAACACGATAGAAGTTGTAATCAGGGTTTTTGCCGGGGCCGGAGATCAGCAGATCTTCTTTCTCGTACACCAGGTCCTGACGTTTGAACTCGGCCATTTCGAAATCCGGGGTCAACTGGATCGCGGTGGTCGGGCAGGCTTCCTCGCAGAGACCGCAGAAAATGCAGCGCGAGAAGTTGATACGGAAGAAGTCCGGGTACCAGCGACCGTCTTCGGTTTCAGCTTTCTGCAGCGAGATGCAACCCACCGGGCATGCCACGGCGCACAGGTTGCAGGCTACGCAGCGTTCTTCGCCATCGGGGTCGCGGGTCAGGACGATGCGGCCACGGTAGCGTGGCGGCAGGTAGACCGGCTCTTCCGGGTATTGCAGGGTGTCGCGCTTGCGAAAGCCATGGCCGAAGATCATGACCAGGCTGCGCAACTGGGTACCGGTACCCTTAACGATGTCGCCAATATATTTGAACATGGGTCAAATCCTCACTGAACCGCAACCGCAGGCGTGTTCCACAACACGATTGCAGCGGTCACCAGCAAATTGATCAGGGTCAGTGGCAGGCAGAATTTCCAGCTGAAATCCATCACCTGGTCATAACGCGGACGCGGGATGGAAGCGCGCAGCAGAATGAACAGCATGATGAAGAACGCAGTCTTCAGTGCGAACCAGACGAAGGACAGTTGCGGCAGGATGCCGAACGGACCGTGCCAGCCACCGAAGAACAGGGTGACCAGCAGCGCCGAGATCAGGATGATGCCGATGTATTCACCGACGAAGAACATGCCCCATTTCATACCGGCGTATTCAATGTGGTAACCGTCGGCCAGTTCCTGTTCCGCTTCCGGCTGGTCGAACGGGTGACGGTGAGTCACTGCCACGCCAGCGATGAAGAAGGTACAGAAGCCGAAGAACTGCGGAATGATGAACCACAGGTTCTGCGCCTGGTACTCGACGATGTCGCGCATGTTGAACGAGCCGACCTGCACCACGATGCCCATCAGGGCCAGGCCCATGAACACTTCGTAGGACACGGTCTGCGCCGAGGCACGCAAGCTGCCGAGCAGGGCGAACTTGTTGTTACTCGACCAGCCGGCGAACAGCACCGCGTAGACCGAAAGACCGGCCATGGCGAAGAAGAACAGCAGGCCGATGTTCAGATCCGCCACGCCCCAGGTCGGGGTGATCGGGATGATCGCGAAAGCGATCAGCAGGGCGGACATGGCCACCACCGGTGCCAGGGTGAAGATCACCTTGTCGGCAAACGGCGGGGTCCAGTCTTCCTTGAAGAACATCTTCAGCATGTCGGCTGCGATCTGGAACATGCCGAACGGGCCGACACGGTTCGGACCGTAACGGTCCTGCCACCAGCCCAGCAGGCGACGCTCGACAAAGCTGAGCAACGCGCCTGCGACCACCACGGCCAGCAGGATCACGATGGCTTTGATGACCGTCAGGATCACATCGATCACTTCAGGGGTGAACCAGGTCATTGCGCTGCCTCCTGCAGACCATCAACGGATACGCCGGCGAATGCCGGTGGAATGCCGGCGATGCCCGCAGGCAATGCCACCAGACCTGCGCCCAGCTCTTCATTGATGCGCAGCGGCAGACGCAGGGTCTGGCCGGCAACATTGAGGCTCAGCAGTGCGCCGTCGTTGACGCCCAGGCGATCCGCTTCGGACTTGGCCAGAGCAACGTAAGCCGCCGGAATGCGTTCCTGAACCGGAGCGGCCTTCGAAGAGGTTTCTTCGCTGCCGAACAGGTGGAAGAACGGCACGGCTTGCCAGGTGCCCGGCGCCGGATTGAACGCACGTGGCGCAGCGGCGAACCAGTTCAGCGAATCACCGGTGCTTTCGATCAGGCGGGTGCCCGGATCGCCAGCGCGCAGGTGACCACCGACTTCGTCCTGGAACTTGTTCCAGGCTTGCGGCGAGTTCCAGCCCGGCGACCATGCAAAAGGAACCTGCTGACGCGGTTCGGCGGAGCCCGAGTAACCTTCCATCGAGAAGGCGAACGCGGTGTCCTTGTCTTGCGGGGTGCGTGGTTCGTGAACGCTAATGTCGGCGCGCATTGCGGTGCGACCGGAATAACGCAGCGGCTCACGCGCCAGTTTCAGACCCTTGATGCGGAACGCAGCGGACGGAGCGGCATCGACGATGCGCGCCAGTTGCTCGGTGCTCGAAGCGACGGCAGCGGTCACGTGGTCGAGTTGCGTCCAGTCGATCGGCTGGTTCAGCAGCGTCGAGCGCAGGGCGTGCAGCCAGCGCCAGCCTTCGTGTACCAGGATGCTCGCGTCCATGTATTGCGGGTCGAAAACCTGGAAGAAGCGCTGGGCGCGACCTTCCTGGCTGACCAGCGTACCGTCGCCTTCAGCGAAGCTGGCGGCTGGCAGAACCAGGTGCGCGCGATCGCTGGTGGCGGTCTTCTGATGGTCGGCAACGATCACTACTTTCGCAGCGTTGAGTGCCGCATCGACCTTGGCTTTGGCAGTGCGGGTGTACAGATCGTTTTCCAGCACGACGATGGCGTCGGCCTTGCCGTCGATCACAGCTTGCAGCGCGGCATCAACCGATTCGCCACCGAGCATGGCCAGGCCGAGGCTGTTGGCTTCCGGCACGATCAGGCTGATCGAACCGTTCTTCTCACGCAGCTTCAGGGCCTTGGCGATGTTCGCCGCAGCTTCGATCAGGGCTTTGGAGCCCAGCGAAGTACCGGCGATGATCAGCGGACGCTTGGCAGCGAGCAGGGCGTCGGCGATGCGCTTGGCCAGTTCCAGGGCTTCGGCGTCCAGACCTTCAACGGCAGGCGCGCTGGCGTCCAGGGCGTGAGCCACGGCGAAACCGAGGCGGGCCAGATCGTCCGGAGCGGCGTGTACACACTCTTCGGCGATGTCGTCGAGCTTGGTTTCAGCCAGGCTGGCGATGAACAGCGGGTTCAGCTCGTGCTGACCGATGTTCTTCACCGCGGCGTCGAGCCAAGGCTGGACGCGCATGGCTTCGGCCATGTCTTCGGCCTTGCCTTTGACCGACTGACGCAGGGCCAGGGCCATGCGGGCGGCAGTTTGGGTCAGGTCTTCACCGAGGACGAACACGGCGTCGTGGTCTTCGATGTCGCGCATGTTTGGCACGGGCAGCGGGCTGTCTTTCAGCACTTGCAGGACCAGACGGATGCGCTCCAGCTCGGAGGCTTCGATACCGGAATAGAAGTGCTCGGCGCCGACCAGTTCACGCAACGCGTAGTTGCTTTCGAGGCTGGCACGCGGCGAACCGATACCGACGATGTTGCGACCGCGCAGCAGGTCGGCGGCTTTGTCCAGCGCAGCATCCAGCCCAAGCTTGGTGCCGTCGGCCAGCATTGGCTGACGTGGACGGTCGGTGCGGTTGACGTAGCCATAACCGAAACGGCCACGGTCGCACAGGAAGTACTGGTTCACCGAACCGTTGTAACGGTTTTCGATGCGACGCAGTTCGCCGTAACGCTCGCCCGGGGAGATGTTGCAACCGCTCGAGCAGCCATGGCAGATGCTCGGCGAGAACTGCATGTCCCACTTGCGGTTGTAGCGCTCGGAGTGAGTCTTGTCGGTGAACACACCGGTCGGGCAGACCTCGGTGAGGTTGCCGG
Source organism: Pseudomonas sp. B26(2017) (assembly GCF_002113045.1). NCBI lineage: Bacteria > Pseudomonadati > Pseudomonadota > Gammaproteobacteria > Pseudomonadales > Pseudomonadaceae > Pseudomonas > Pseudomonas sp. B26(2017). Next base: position 145,231 of record NZ_NEJJ01000011.1, read on the forward strand.
AGAACTCGCTTTCCAGCGTGCCGTCTTCAACGCGACCGAAATACACGTTGTCGTGGGCGCCGTACACACCGAGGTCGGTGCCGCCGGCGTAGTCCTTGTAGAAACGCACACAGCGGTAGCAGGCGATGCAACGGTTCATTTCGTGGGAAATGAACGGGCCCAGATCCTGGTTCTGGTGGGTGCGCTTGGTGAAGCGATAACGGCGCTCGTTGTGGCCGGTCATCACCGTCATGTCTTGCAGGTGGCAGTGACCGCCTTCCTCGCACACAGGGCAGTCGTGCGGGTGGTTGGTCATCAGCCATTCAACGACACTGGCGCGGAACGCCTTGGATTCTTCATCGTCGATGGAGATCCATGTGTTGTCGGTGGCAGGGGTCATGCAGGACATGACGATGCGACCACGGGTGTCGTTCTCGTCGGTGTACTGCTTGACCGCGCACTGGCGGCAGGCCCCGACGCTTCCAAGCGCGGGGTGCCAGCAGAAATAAGGGATGTCGAGGCCCAGCGACAGACATGCCTGTAACAGGTTGTCTGCCCCGTCGACTTCGAGCGCTTTGCCGTCTACGTGGATAGTGGCCATGGTTCAAAGGTCTTCGTTGGCCCGGTGTCAGCGGGCGTGGCTAATGGAATCTTGTTATCCGTCCGAATTCAGTCAGCCCCGAAAGGCGTCATCGGACGAAAGGCGAAGGGCACGGACCCTTCGCCTTTTAAGCGTTTACGCGCCGACTGTGATCGGCTTCGCCAGAGGCGGGACGGCGGCGCTTGCAGGCGCGATACCGGCTTCGAACTCTGGACGGAAGTATTTGATGGCACTGCCCAACGGCTCCACGGCACCCGGTGCGTGAGCACAGAAGGTCTTGCCCGGGCCGAGGAAGTTGACCAGACCCAGCAGGGTCTCGATGTCGCCTGGCTGGCCGCGGCCTTGCTCGATGGCCATCAGCAGCTTGACGCTCCATGGCAGGCCATCACGGCAAGGGGTGCAGAAACCGCAGGATTCGCGAGCGAAGAACTGCTCCATGTTGCGCAGCAGGGACACCATGTTGACGCTGTCGTCCACCGCCATGGCCAGGCCGGTACCCATACGGGTGCCCACCTTGGCGATGCCGCCGGCGTACATTTGTGCGTCGAGGTGTTCCGGCAACAGGAAACCGGTACCGGCGCCGCCTGGCTGCCAGGCCTTGAGCTTGTAACCGTCGCGCATGCCGCCGGCGTAGTCTTCGAACAGCTCGCGACCGGTCACGCCGAATGGCAGTTCCCACAGGCCCGGGTTCTTGACCTTGCCGGAGAAGCCCATGAGCTTGGTGCCCATGTCTTCACTGCCGTCGCGGGCCAACGATTTGTACCAGTCCACGCCGTCGGCAATGATCGCCGGCACGTTGCACAGGGTTTCAACGTTGTTCACGCAGGTCGGCTTGCCCCACACGCCAACGGCGGCAGGGAAGGGCGGCTTGGAGCGCGGGTTGGCGCGGCGGCCTTCGAGGGAGTTGATCAGTGCGGTTTCTTCACCGCAGATGTAACGCCCGGCGCCGGTGTGGACGAACAGTTCGAAATCGAAGCCGCTGCCCAGAATGTTCTTGCCCAGCAGGCCCGCTGCCTTGGCTTCTTCCACGGCACGGTTCAGGTGCTTGGCGGCGGTGGTGTACTCGCCACGCAGGAAGATGTAGCCACGATAGGTTTTCAGCGCGCGGGCGCTGATCAGCATGCCCTCGATCAGCAGATGAGGCAGTTGCTCCATCAGCATGCGGTCTTTCCAGGTGTTCGGCTCCATTTCATCCGCGTTGCACAGCAGGTAGCGGATGTTGATGGATTCGTCCTTTGGCATCAGGCCCCACTTCACGCCAGTGGGGAAGCCTGCACCACCACGACCCTTGAGACCGGCGTCCTTCACGGTCTGGACGATGTCGTCCGGTCCCATGTCGGCGAAGGCCTTGCGTGCAGCGGCGTAACCGTTCTTGGCCTGGTACTCGTCGAGCCATACGGCTTCGCCGTCGTCACGCAGGCGCCAGGTCAGCGGGTGAGTCTCGGCCGAACGCTGAATGCGGTTGGCCGGGCCGAAAGAAGTCAGGGTCATACGTAGCCCTCGAGCAGTTTGGCGACGCCGGCAGGCTGGACATCGCCAAAGGTGTCGTCATCGATCATCAGCGCCGGTGCCTTGTCGCAGTTGCCGAGGCAGCAGACCGGCAGCAGGGTGAAGCGACCGTCGGCGGTGGTCTGACCCAGGCCGATACCCAGGTTGTTCTGGATTTCGCTGACCACCGACTCGTGGCCGCCGATGTAGCAGACCATGCTGTCGCAGACGCGAATGATGTGACGGCCGACCGGTTGACGGAAGATCTGGCTGTAAAACGTGGCGACGCCTTCAACGTCGCTGGCCGGGATGCCGAGGATCTCGCCGATGGCGTACAGAGCGCCGTCCGGCACCCAGCCGCGTTCCTTCTGGACGATCTTCAGGGCTTCGATCGACGCCGCGCGCGGGTCTTCGTAGTGATGCAGCTCGTGCTCGATGGCCGAGCGCTCGGTTTCACTCAGGGTGAAACGGTCTGTCTGGATAAGCGTGCTGTTCATGCTTAGCGGTCCACGTCGGCCATAACGAAGTCGATACTACCCAGGTACGCAATCAGGTCCGCGACCATGCTGCCTTTGATCACCGAAGGGATCTGCTGCAGGTGGGCGAAGCTCGGAGTACGGATCCGGGTACGGTAGCTCATGGTGCCGCCGTCGCTCGTCAGGTAATAACTGTTGATGCCCTTGGTCGCTTCGATCATCTGGAAGGATTCGTTGGCCGGCATGACCGGGCCCCACGAAACTTGCAGGAAGTGCGTGATCAAGGTTTCGATGTGCTGCAGCGTGCGCTCTTTCGGCGGCGGCGTGGTCAGCGGGTGATCCGCCTTGTACGGGCCTTCCGGCATGTTGCGCAGGCACTGGTCGATGATCCTGACGCTCTGGCGCATCTCTTCGACGCGAACCATGCAGCGGTCGTAGGCATCACCGTTGGCGGCCAGCGGCACTTCGAACTCGAAGTTCTCGTAGCCGGAGTAAGGACGCGCCTTACGCAGGTCGAAATCGCAACCGGTGGAACGCAGGCCGGCACCGGTGACGCCCCATTCCAGGGCCTCTTTGGTGTTGTACTGGGCAACGCCGATGGTACGACCCTTGAGGATGCTGTTCTGCAGGGCGGCCTTGGTGTATTCGTCGAGGCGCTTTGGCAGCCATTCAACGAAGTCTTTCACCAGTTTGTCCCAGCCGCGCGGCAGGTCGTGGGCGACGCCACCGATGCGGTACCAGGCCGGGTGCAGACGGAAACCGGTGATGGCTTCAATCACCGTGTACGCCTTCTGACGGTCGGTGAAGGTGAAGAACACCGGAGTCATGGCGCCGACGTCCTGGATGTAGGTACCCAGGAACAGCAGGTGGCTGGTGATCCGGAAGAACTCGGCCATCATGATGCGGATGACGTCGACCTTCTCCGGCACCTTGATGCCGGCCAGTTTCTCGACCGAGAGCACGTACGGCAGGTTGTTCATCACGCCGCCGAGGTAGTCGATACGGTCGGTGTACGGGATGAAACTGTGCCAGGACTGACGCTCGGCCATCTTTTCGGCGCCACGGTGGTGGTAACCGATGTCCGGAACGCAATCGACGATCTCTTCACCGTCCAGTTGCAGGATGATGCGGAACGCACCGTGAGCCGAAGGGTGGTTCGGCCCCAGGTTGAGGAACATATAGTCCTCGTTCGGGCCGGAACGCTTCATGCCCCAGTCTTCAGGACGGAAGCGCGCGGCTTCTTCCTCAAGCTGTTGCTTGGCCAGGTTCAGGCTGAACGGGTCGAATTCGGTGGCGCGCGCCGGGAAGTCCTTGCGCAGCGGGTGACCTTCCCAGGTCGGCGGCATCATGATGCGCGACAGGTGCGGGTGACCTTTGAAGTCGATGCCGTACATGTCCCAGACTTCACGCTCGTACCAGTTGGCGTTCGGCCAGATGCTGGTGACGGTCGGCAAGCTGAGGTCGCTTTCGGACAAGGCGACCTTGATCATCACGTCACTATTACGTTCCAGCGACATGAGGTGATAGAACACGGTGAAATCGGCACCGCCCGGCAGCCCTTGACGCTTGGTGCGCAGACGCTCGTCCACGCCGTGCAGGTCATAGAGCATGACGTACGGCTTGGGCAGGTTGCGCAGGAAAGTCAGGACTTCGACGAGTTTGGCGCGCGCGACCCACAGCACCGGCATGCCGGTGCGGGTCGGCTGAGCGGTGAACGCTTCGGCGCCAAAACGGTTGTTCAGTTCGACGACCACATCCTGGTCGTCTGCCTTATAAGGCGGGATGTACAGAGCACTGCCTGTAGTCATGGTTATTTTTTCGCTTTCGGTCAACGTAAAGAATGAAGCCAGCTTCTCGTTTCTTTGAAACAGACTGGATCAGACTTCGTCAGGGCTGCGCAGGTTGGTGACTGCGATTCGCTGTTCGCGGCGCTGTTCCTTCTGCGAAGGCATGTCGGCGCGATAAACGCCTTGATCGCCAACGACCCAGGAAAGTGGGCGACGCTCCTGGCCAATGGATTCCTGCAACAGCATCAAGCCTTGCAGAAACGCTTCTGGACGGGGCGGGCAGCCAGGTACGTAGACGTCAACGGGCAGGAACTTGTCCACCCCCTGAACCACGGAGTAGATGTCGTACATGCCGCCGGAGTTGGCGCACGAACCCATCGAGATCACCCACTTGGGCTCGAGCATCTGCTCATACAGGCGCTGAATGATCGGCGCCATCTTGATGAAGCAGGTCCCGGCGATAACCATGAAGTCGGCCTGACGCGGTGATGCCCGGATTACTTCGGCGCCGAAGCGCGCGATGTCGTGGGGCGCCGTGAAGGCGGTGGTCATTTCCACGTAGCAGCAGGAAAGGCCGAAGTTGTACGGCCACAGGGAGTTTTTACGTCCCCAGTTGACCGCGCCACTCAGCACGTCTTCCAGCTTGCCCATGAAAATGTTTTTGTGGACTTGATCTTCTAACGGATCGGAAACGGTTTCCCGCTGGCCGATCGGATACTGCTCGTTAGGAGCATCGGGGTCGATTCTGGTGAGATTGTATTGCATTGCCAAAGCCTCATTGTTTCAGCTTCGCCTGCCGCTTGCGACGAGCTTCCGGAGCCCAGTCAAGGGCGCCCACTCGGAACAGGTAGACAAGACCTGCCAACAGAATTGCTATGAAAACGAGAGCTTCGACGAATCCGGTCCAGCCGCTTTCGCGGACGGACACAGACCATGCAAAGAGAAAGAGGGCTTCGATATCGAAGATCACGAACAGCATCGCGACCAGATAGAATTTGGCTGAGAGCCGCAAGCGGGCGCCACCGGTAGGTAGCATGCCGGACTCGAACGGTTCGTTTTTGCTGCGGCCCCAGGCTTTTGACCCGAGGAGGCTGGAGACGCCGAGCATGAAGGCACACAGGCCGACTACACCCAGAAGGAAAATGGCAAAGCCCCAGTTGTGGGCCATGAGTCCTGTCGCTTCGGGCATGCTGGAAATCCTTAACAGAGAGCAAAGGTCTCTGAGCTTGATAAAGAAATAAGGCAGTGACGATATGTCGCAGCAATCAATCGCGCTGATTTTATGGCTAAACACCCTGCAAGTAAAATTCCTATAGCGAAATTATTTATTGGAATAAGGACATAGCGCTCCTCGAAGGGCCCGCAGCCCATGCGTTGCGGGCATTAGCCGGGTTTACGGGAAATATGTTTTGTTTGGAATGTAACGAACATAGTTGCGGCCAAATGATAATCAATATTGTTTGCGGGGTTTTTTAGATTGTTAGGCGGGTGTGTGAGTGGGAAGTTGTCTTGAATAGCGGTTACTGCAAGTAGCAGCCGAGGTCGTTTTACCGCATTTTTCGAGGGACGGATCTGCTCTGGATCAATGTTTCTGCCGAAGGCATGGCAAGGCGCGGGGCGAATCGCAGGCAAAAACCTCCCAACCCGTCGGTTAGCCTTGGGTCGGTCCGCAACAGGCGGCCGACCTCCGTAATTCAAATCGCGCTGTGGCCTCCATCAATGACCAGATCGGCACCGGTCATCCAGGAGGAGTCATCAGAGGCCAGAAGGATCGCCGCGCCTGCCATGTCTGAAGGTATTCCCGCTCGCTGCAGGGGAATGTGCTTTTTTCTTTTCTGCCATATCGCCGGGGCGTCCCGCCACTGGCTGGCGTTACCACCTGTCGCGGTCAGTCCGGGTGAAATCGTATTGACTCTGACGCCATGAGGAGCCAGTTCCACCGCGCAGCTTCGTGTGAGCATCGACAGCGCCGCCTTGCTGGCTTGATAAGCCGACAGGCGACTGACCGCCCTGAAAGCACTGACAGATGAGATGTTGATGACGCTACCGCCCTGACCGCGAGCGATGCAGTTTTTTGCGAAGCGCTGAGTGGCAAAAAAAGGAAAACGCAGATTGACCGCCAGCGTCTGCTCATACTCATCGTTGCTCAGTTCAAGAAAAGGCGTGCGGGTGATAAACGCGGGATTGTTGACGAGTACATCAATGGGCCCGATGGCGGCGTGCGCTTCATCAAAGAGCGCCTCGATGCAGACGCTCGTGGCTTCCATGAGGGTGAAGCTGGCGCGCTGACCCTGGCGCGCTGCGAACTCAAGAACTTCACGAGCCGCAGCTTCATCGGTGCGAGCGGTAATGAATACATCAGCGCCCTCGGTAATGAAGGCTTCGGCTATCGCTCTTCCAATGCCTGAGGACGCGCCGGTTATAAGCGCTCGCTTTCCTCTTAATCTTCCATTCATGAATAGTTCTCCATAATACAAAGCTGCAGTGCGCGCGCCTATAAGTTGTACGCAGCGCACGGTTAGAACGTAGATCCGTTAATGTGATTCGGCATGTGTAAATGATTATTTAAGAGTGTTCCTACGGATCATTCATTAATGGGTGAAGGAAGTTTCTTGAGTGTCTATAAGGACTCTGATTTTAACCGCCGGTGGCGGGCTGTTGTCAGCTAAGCTTTGGTTGAGTAGAGGTCGGATGTTTATGGGTGTTCAGCATTGTTATTGAGTCGGCTACGTGCGAACGCATGTAAGTAATTGTTCCTGTTATATGGACTTATACTGAGGTCGTGTATGTCAGAACAACGAAATAAATTCATTAATACCGCCAGGTCCGTCGATATCGGTAACCCTTCCTGGGCCCTCGCGCAACAATCGGGATTGACCGATTTGAGCGTCAAACATACCCAGCAGGGGCGTATGCAGGATCAGAACGGTCATCCATTCATGAACATGTGCTCTTGTTCATACCTGGGTCTTGAGGTCGATCAGCGTCTGGCGCGCCGCGCCGCAGATTATGTGCTCAATAGCGGTACGGTGAATCTGCCCACCTCGCGTATCAGAATAAGGTTGCGAGAACTCGATGAGCTTGAGGATGCCTTGTCCGCGCATTTCAACTGTCGAGCCTTCACCGCGACGTCCTGCAGTGCGGGTATTGTTGCCTCGTTGCCGCTTCTGGCTGCTGGCATGTTTACTGAAGGGCAGCGCCCCTTTTTGATCTTTGACAAGCACGCCCATTTTGCACTGAATCAGGTCAAGGCCATTTGTGGTGATGAAACGCAGGTGATGACCTGCAATCATAACGATGTAGATTTTATTGAGGATATGTGCAAGCGACATCCGTTGGTCGCATATGTTGCTGATGGTGCCTACAGCATGGGCGGAAGTGCGCCTATTGAACGGTTGTTGGCGTTGCAGGATAAATATGGGCTGTTTCTTTATTTTGACGACTCTCATTCCTTGAGTGCCTATGGCGATCGGGGTGAAGGTTATATCCGTACTTATATGCCTGAGCTCAATCCCAGAACGCTTCTGGTTTATTCATTGGCCAAGGCATTTGGTGCCAATGGTGGAGGCATATTCATGTCGGAGAAGGCCGATTATCAAAGTGTCTTCCGACGCTTTGGTGGTCCGATGTCTTATTCTCAATATATAAATCCGGCGGCTGTCGGGGCGGCCATGGCTTCGCTGGATATCCATAAGAGTCCTGAGCTTGGCGTCTTGCAGGACAAGCTACGTTGCAACATTCGCCTCTTCGACAGTTTGTTTGATACGGAACACGCGGGGTCCGAATTGCCGATTCGGGTTATTCCATTGGACAGCCCGGACCTGGCGATCAGCGTTTCCGAGGGCGTCTTCAAACGAGGGTATTACACCTCGGCGGTGTTCTTTCCCATTGTGGCCAGAAACAAGTCCGGTTTACGCGTGATGATGCGTGCCGATATGTCGCAAGAAGATATCCGCAGTTTTTGCTCCGCAGTCTGGGCAGAGATCGAAGAAGCCCGTCTGAACCCGAACCTGCCGAACGCGAGGTGGTGATGACTCATCCGATACCACGAAGCTTGTTGTATTGCTCTGCCTTGCACCCTGAGCAATATGCCAAGAGTGCCCTGACGGATGTCATGGTGATTGATCTGGAGGACGGCGTCCCGCTCCTCAAAAAAGCCGAAGCCCGCCTATGTGTCGAGCAGTTCTATCGATCCGCTGTGGTGCAGCGTACGGCACTGCGTATCAATCCCTTGCGTGACAATCAGGGATTGCTCGATTTGCTGATGGTGCAGTCACTTGAACAGCGACCCGAGTATGTCGTCCTGGCAATGACTGAAGCCGCGGCCGAGATAGACGTGGTACGCGCCAACTTAGGGGGGCAGGGAAGCAGTCCGAAAATCCTGGTCACCGTCGAAACCCCGGCCTGTCTTCGGGATATTTACGCCATTGCATCCAGCGCCGACGGACTGATCTTCGGTTCCGCCGACTACGCGGCCAGCCTGGGTGTGCCGATTGGCGGCTGGAGCAACATCCTCCACGCCCGTGCAAGCATCATTGCCGCCGCCAGCGCAGCGGGTATTCCCGCGTTCGACACCGCTTACTTCAACCTCGATGACGAAGCCGGGTTACTGAAGGAATGCCAGGACACCCGGGAGTTGGGCTTCAGTGGCAAGACCTCCATTCACCCAAGGCAGATATCGATCATCAATGAGGCATTCACGCCTTCGATCGCGGAGTACGAACATGCCTTGGCCGTTGTGCAGGCTGCGCAAAACAGCGGTGAAAAAATCACCCGATTGAAGAATCTGATGGTCGGGCCGCCCTTTGTGAAGCTAGCCCGCAAAGTCATCCAGCGCGCCCAGGAACTGGGTCTTTAAGGAGGACGCCATGGAACCGATGATTCCGGCGCATGAACGGATTGGGGCGAATCGCTACCGTGAATCTTATGGGCTGCATTACGAAGAGTTTGTGGTGGGCGATGTGTTCGAGCACCGCCCCGGGCGCACGGTGACGGAGCTGGATAACATCTGGCAGTCACTGATGAACATGAATAACCATCCGGTGCATATCGATGTGGCTTACGCACAGCGCACCGAGTTCGAAAAGTTGCTGGTGAACAGCTCCGTGACCTTGTCGATTATCAGCGGCATGACGGTCGCGACGATGAGCGCACGAGCCATCGCCAACCTGGGCTGGGATGAAATACGCCTGCCCAGCCCGGTGTATGTCGGCGACACACTTTACGCGGAGAGCGAGGTGGTTTCCAAGCGTGAGTCCCGGTCGCGTCCGGGCCAGGGCATCGTCACCATCAGGGTGATTGGGCGTAAGCAGGATGGCACTCCGGTCATCACCTACCTGCGCACTTTTCTGGTTCCAAAGCAGGGGTTTTCCCAGGGCTACCCCCTCGGCTGAAGGTCAGCTTCAGTCAGCGTGGAAGCGCTGCCGGTGAGGGAATGGCCGGGACCTTCAAAGAGCCTTGATGGAAAAGGACAAACCATGCTGCTGCTTAATCGTGAAGATATAGGGCGTTGTGTCGAGTTGCCGTCGCTTGTGCGCGTACTCGAAAAAGCTCACCAGGGTTTTTCTCTCGCGGCACCCGTGGTTCCGCCACGTTCGATAATCACGCACTCGCGACAAAAAGCATTCTCTTTGTTCATGCCGGCCTTTTTGCCTGTGAGCCAGACGCTGGGCATCAAAGTGTCGTCGTTTCATCCCGGCAACGCCGTGCTGGGGCGCTCGGCGGTCAATGGCGCGGTTTTGCTGATCGACGTCGATAGCGGCAGGTTATTGGCGATGCTCGACAGTGCCGCTCTTACAGCAATTCGCACCAGTGCCCTGAGTGCGTTGGTGACGGACAAACTCTGCCTGCAGGCCCGGCTCAATCTGGCGGTGATCGGGGCTGGGGCTCAAGCGGCGGCGCATATCCAGGCGATGGCCGCTATCAGGGAATTGGGGCAGGTCAGGATCTTTTCCCGCTCGATGGCCCGCAGTGTCGCCTTGGCCGAACGTCTGTCCATTGAACTTGCGCAGCCGGTCGAGGCTGTTGAGCGCATGGAGGATGCTTTGGCAGACGCGGATATTGTCTGTACGACAACCTCCTACGACAGTCCGCTGCCGTTGATCGGGGTACATCAGCTCAAACCCGATGCCCATATCAATGCCGTTGGCGGCAGTACGCAGCAGGCGTGCGAGGTCGATCCAAAATTGCTGGGCAGTGCTCAAGTACATGTCGATCATTTGGACGCCGCATGCCGCGAATCGGGCGAAATTGCCCAGGCCTTGGCGTGGTCGGTGATCAACCGCAAGGACATCCGTGAGATCAGTACTTTGGTTGTCGAGCAGCCTTCGCCGGTTACCCGCAAACAAGGCCTCAGTTACTTCCGCAGTGTTGGCCATGCCAGTCAGGACATGGTGGTTGCCGCCTGCGTCTATGGCGCGGCCGTGGAGGGGCATATCGGCCAACAGTGCGACTACCTCAATGCCTGAGAGTCGCCGGGCGCAACGTTTTGAATCAGCAGTGCCAACGACGCAGGAAGGAAAAGGATGCCCATGAATATTTTGATGATCGATTCGCAGCGAGTGAACTACGTCGACCCCGGGGAATATGGCCCGGGGTCGGAGTATCGACACTACGGCGTGGAGGTGACGTTCCGGCCCTCGGATGAACAACTGGCCAAAGCCGACGGCATCATCGCCTTTCATTCGGTGGTCATCGACGCGCCGCTGATCGCCAGAATGCATCGTTGCCGCGCATTGGTTAAGGCCACGATCGGCCTTGATGATGTGGACGTCGAGGCGTTGAGCGCGCGAGGCATTGTGTGCGCCAACATCGGTTCTGTAGGGGCGGAGGAAGTTGCCGAGCACGCCTTGGCATTGATCCTTTTTGCCCAGCGCAAGCTGTTCGACTACGCGGGACACACCCGCCAGGGAGGCTGGAACTGGCGAGCCCATACCGGTGAAGTGAGAGCCTGTGCAGACACCGTTCTGGGAGTCGTGGGTTATGGTGCAACAGGGCGAGCGTTGGCCCGCAGGGCGGCGGCCCTGGGTTACCGCATCTGTTTTTACGACCCCGGGGTCGAGCGCTGTGCCGAAGGCATTGCCACGGGCGTGACGCTGGATTCACTGCTCGAAACGGCCGATATTCTGTCGCTGCATCTGCCGCTTACCCCGGACACTGCACATCTTATGAACGACGCGGCATTTTCACGGATGAAGCACGGTGCGACCTTAGTCAATACCGCGCGAGGTGGCATCGTCGACACCGATGCGCTGCTTCGGGCCTTGCAGGCCGGGGTTGTGTCCATGGCTCTGCTGGATGTCGTGCAGGAAGAGCCTGCTCCTCTCCAGGCCTTGATCGAGCATGAGCGGGTGTTATTAACGCCGCATGCCGCTTTTTACAGCGAGCGCTCTCTGGCCCAACTCAAAGCCAATGCCCTGGAAACCCTGCTGGCTCTGTTACAGGGGAAAACAGTCGAAACTGTGGTCAATTCCGATTGTGTATCGCGGGAGGCAAACGGATATGCCTGAATTGAAACGTGCGGGATTTGAATCGTCCCGAGCCGGGTTGCCACCTTGGTTCGACATGGCGATCGGCAACAGCATTGTTCAATACGGTCAGCGGCTGGCGGCGCGACAACTACTGGTCAATACGCTGGGCAATATCGCTGTACGCAGCCGCTCTCCGTACTGGCAACGCGACGTGATCTACACCAAACACCGCGGCATCTCTCTGGAAGAGTGCGGGCTTGAGCATTTGTCGGTGCTGGACATGCAATCCGATGAGCTTTTGCACGGTTGTTTCCGGCCCAGCCAGGGGCACCGGATGCATCGGGAAATCATGCGCTGTCGCGCCGATGTCAATGCGACGGTGCATCTGCATCCCAATGAAGTCATTTCCTTCTTCGCTGTCTCGCAGTGGCGTGAGATGAAATACGTGTCGAACGACACGGCATTGGTCATGGGCAAACCACCGTGCATTCTCGGCGAAGGTGTGAATATCGAGCTGGATGTCAGTGCCATTGCCCGCTGCGCGGGTGACACCAACTGCATTGTCATGCCCGGTCATGGCATTACCTGTTTTGGCCGCGACCTGTCGGAGGCGTTTCATCGCGCCGTGGCATTCACTGCCGAAATCAGCCGCTTGATTACCAGCCAGTTTCTATCGGCCGCCACGGGGAAATCGGTGGTGTATGCCAGTCACGAAGAGGTCAGGCAGATGTATGCGCTTGGCGAGCAGGTGATCTATGGAGGGATGCGCAAATGAAGTTTCACCCTCACATCTCATGTTCCGGATTATGGAAGGCGCCGGAGCGCGATCTTTCATCGGTGTTGCTGGATTTGAACGAAAACCAGTTTTTACAAAGGTTTCTGGCAGGGTTCATCGCCAACGAATTGAAGCCCCAGGATCTGTTCGCCTATCCCAATTACCGGCCGCTCCTTAACCAGCTCGCACAGTACTGCAAGGTCTCCACCGACCGTTTGCTGCTGACCAATGGCGCGGATCAGGCCATCGATCTGGTGATTCGGTTACTGTTTTCGCCAGGGGATCGGGTGGTGGTGCCTTCTCCGGTTTTTTCCTTTTATTACCAGATGCTCGACGTAAACGGTGTGGCTCCCGTGATCGTGGGGTTTGAAAAACAGGCCGAAAAATTCGTGCTGTCCACCGAGGCGGTACTCCAGTCCCTGCAAACCAGCCAAGGGCTGATCCTGTGCAACCCCAACAATCCACTGGGTGTTCGCATCGATCCAGAGCAATTGCAGGTGTTCGTCGAGGCTTGTGTCAGGCAAGACAAACCGATGATCGTGGACGAATGTTATTTCGAGTATTTGCAACAATCTTGTCTGGATGCATTCAGTGCGGTCAGGCAGTTGTTTGTGATTCGTTCGTTTTCCAAGTACTTCGGTCTTGCCGGGTTGCGCCTGGGGTATGTGGTCACGCGACCGGAATCCATACGTGAACTGATGAAAGTGCGTGGCCCATGGGATGTGAACCATGTAGCGGTGAAAGCCGGGCTGTTCTGTTTGCAGAATCAGAAAGTCTTGCAGCAGGCGCACGATCATCTTGCGCAGATCAAGACTGAAATAATCGAAGTCTGTCGGGCCAACGCGATCGTCGTCTATGAGAGCGACACGAACTTTCTGCTGCTGCAGGATGAGCACGACGGTCGTCTGGCCAGCGCTTTCGCTCAGGCCAATATCCGCGTAAGCAACTGCTCGCAATACCCGCACAGTTTTGGCCTGCTCGACAATTTACTGCGAGTGGCTGTCCCTTCATCGTCGGATCTCAAACTATTGCTGATGGCGATATTGCGCGGGAGCGGCAGCGCGGCTCGTTTGAGCGATGTGAAAATAGAACGCTGGATTGCCGGAAGACCAAAGCTGCGCACTGGCGGAGCATCGCGGTGATGCTCATATGAGGAGATGGCTGAAAAGGATCGGTCTGGCGGCAGGGATGCGCAATATCATTGCGCTGCGCTTGCTGTTCGTCATGGCCAACGCATTGGGGCCTTTTGCGGCATTGTTTTTCCAGCGGCATTACGAGCTCGACAGCGCGGCGGTGGCCTGGGTGGTCACGCTGATGTCGGCATTTTATCTGCTGGGTAATTTGTTGGGTGGAGCGCTGATCGGTCGTTTTACCTTCCGGGCACTTTTGATCTGTACGTCGTCCTGTTCATCACTGTTTTTATTGTTCGCTGCCGTATTCAGTTCAACGATCGCATCAATTGCGATGGTGCTGTTGTTCATGCTGTGCGCAGGCCTGATCACGCCGGTATTCAGTGTGCTTACGTCCCTGGCCGCGGACGACAGCAATCGCATCGCCTCCTTTGGTTATCTGCACCTGGCCAGCAATCTGGGGGGAGCGCTGCTATTTGTGATGGGTGGGTACTTGCTCGGTCTCGACAGTCACTATCTGGTGCTGTTTGCGATGGTTGCCAGTGTGTTGTGCCTGTTGGCGAGTGTGTTTCTGGTGTTGCCGGAGCGTCAGAATGTTTTAACTGAAACCAGAAGTGCTTCCATTCGCGCACTGGCCGATGTGCCAAGGATCGTGATCGTGGCGGGCGCCATGTTTTTTGCGTTGTCGGTGCTGGATGCCCAGCGCGAGTATCAGCTGCCTCTATGGCTTGATCAGGTGACGGTGGGGAAGGCCGCCGGGCTGTTTGGTGCGGTAGGTATCGTCAATGCATTGCTGGTGGTCGTGGTGACGCAGCCTCTGATTGCATTGACGTCGCGTTTCGGGGCGCTGACCAATTTGTCCCTGGCGGCGGTTTTTTACGGTATCGGATTTGGAGCCTATGCCTTTTTCGAGCAAACCGCACTGATCCTCTCGTTTGTTTTCCTCTGGACGCTGGGTGAGATTCTCGGTGTTACCTACATCACTGCGTTGATTGCGCAGAAAACCACGTTGCAAACCCAGGCCAGTCTGTTTTCGATAATTCCTGTAGTGCTGGCGTTGGCGAGGATGGTTTCTGTGGGCATCGGCGCCTCTTTGATCGCCGGGATCGGTTTCCAGTTGAGCTGGAGTGTCTACGGGCTGGTGGGCATTTTGTTCGGAAGCGCTTGTCTTTTACTTGCTACCAGAAAGAGCCGCTATGCGACTGCAGTCTGAAATGGCCTGTGTAAATGGCAGTGATGGTGAAAGCGCGAGTAAAAAAACGCCCCGAACCAGTCGGGGCGTCAGTCTTTCGGCAATGCGGTTAGCTTTCTAAACGGTCCGCAAAGGCCGTTTACTCGGTGAAGTCGATCAGTGGAACTGTTCTTCTTCGGTCGAACCGGTCAGCGCGGTCACCGAGGACGTGCCGCCCTGGATCACGGTGGTCATGTCGTCGAAGTAGCCGGTGCCCACTTCCTGCTGGTGAGCCACGAAGGTGTAACCCTTGGCGGCGTCAGCGAATTCCTGCTCTTGCAGCTTCACGTAGGCAGTCATGTCGTTGCGGGCGTAGTCGTGTGCCAGGTTGAACATGCTGTGCCACATGTTGTGAATGCCGGCCAGGGTGATGAACTGGTGCTTGTAACCCATGGCGGACAGTTCGCGCTGGAACTTGGCGATGGTCGCGTCGTCCAGGTTTTTCTTCCAGTTGAAGGAAGGCGAGCAGTTGTACGACAGGATCTGGTCCGGGTATTCCTTTTTGATCGCTTCGGCGAAGCGACGGGCTTCTTCCAGGTCTGGCTTGGCGGTTTCGCACCAGATCAGGTCGGCGTACGGTGCGTAGGCCAGGCCACGGGCGATTGCCTGGTCCAGACCTGCACGAACCTTGTAGAAACCTTCCTGGGTACGGGTGCCAGTCACGAACGGCTGGTCGTACGGGTCGCAGTCGGAAGTCAGCAGGTCGGCAGCGTTGGCATCGGTGCGGGCCAGGATGATGGTCGGTACACCGGCCACGTCGGCAGCCAGACGAGCGGCGGTCAGCTTCTGCACGGCTTCCTGGGTTGGAACCAGAACCTTGCCGCCCATGTGGCCGCATTTCTTCACGGAAGCCAGTTGGTCTTCGAAGTGAACGCCGGCGGCGCCTGCTTCGATCATGCTCTTCATCAGCTCGTAGGCATTCAGTACGCCGCCGAAACCGGCTTCGGCGTCAGCCACGATTGGCGCGAAGTAGTCGATGTAGCCTTCGTCGCCCGGGTTCTTGCCGGCTTTCCACTGAATCTGGTCGGCACGACGGAACGAGTTGTTGATGCGCTTGACCACGGTTGGAACCGAGTCCACCGGGTACAGCGACTGGTCCGGGTACATCGATTCGGCGGAGTTGTTGTCCGCAGCGACTTGCCAGCCCGACAGGTAGATCGCCTGGATACCGGCTTTCACCTGTTGAACAGCCTGGCCGCCGGTCAGGGCGCCCATGCAGTTGACGAAATCTTTCTCTGGGCGGAAGGACGGCTTGGCACCCTGGGTGACCAGGTTCCACAGTTTTTCGGCGCCCATTTTTGCAAAGGTGTGCTCTGGTTGAACCGAGCCACGCAGACGGACGACGTCAGCAGCGGAGTAATTGCGAGTCACGCCTTTCCAGCGCGGGTTTTCAGCCCAGTCTTTTTCAAGGGCTGCAATTTGCTGTTCGCGTGTCAGTGCCATGGAGATAAACCTCGTCGCGTCTTTATGAAAAGTTGTTCTGCGGTGGAAAATTCCTTGCGCTCGCTGACCAGAAGCTTAGGTGGTCAGGTCGGGTTCGGCGGGGCAGGCGACGGGATGAACGATGGGCTCGAGGGGAAGTGAGCAGGTAAAGGCAACTGGTGGGCGCATTCGGGTGTCGTGGGCCTTTATGCGAACTACAGTGTAAAGCCGGGTTACCTAATTACGCTTCCGTCCCTCGGGACAACTTCGTTCCAGTCGGCAACCTCGTCAAACACACCTTGTGGGCGGTACAGACACGAAACGGCTCGCGGGGATGGTTGCGAGCAGCGCTTCGAAGGCCCTTGCCAGGGCCTCTGATTAGCGGGAGCGAGGCCATCATGCCTTCGCTTTTTTGGCTCGTCAAACATTTTGTAGTGCTTTTTTTAAAGCACTACATCTTTCGTCTAATACGACTAATCAGTCAGTTTTTGGTGCTTTAGTCCAGTGTGTCGACTTTCACCCGCAAGGTCATGTCATCCCGGCCTTGAGTCGAGTAGCTGCGGGCCAGACCTTGTTTGTCGGCTTGAGTCTGGCGATTCACGCCGGCAAGGGTGATCCATTCGCCCAGTCGTCCGGTGACAGTTGTGTCGGTGCTTTGCACGTTCACTACATCGGGACGTTCCTGGCTCATGCGGTCACGGTTGGTACTGATTGCCAGATGAACGGTTTCGCCAGTGACGCTGGCGGTGACGTAAAACCCCTGTGTGACGTTGCGATATTGGGTTTGGCTGCTGTAATCGCCGTACGAGTTGGTCTGGCTACTGGTGATCGGTACGCTCTGGCCGACCTGAATCAGCGCCGGCGCTCCTTCGCTGGCTTGAATCTGCTGAATACCGCCGTCTCGGCTGGCAGTGCTGCGGCTGATGATGCGGGTCTGCGCGCCGTTGACCGAATAGCCTTCGTCGCCACGCCCGTTGTTTTCGTTGGTATCGACCGTGATCAGCAGGCGCTTGGGTGCGGTGTCGAGTTGCGAGAGCAAATCCTTGAGCTCTTCGATTTTGCCGGGCTCGGCCTTGACGATCAGTTGGTTGCCGTAGGCGCTGACCTGGCCGTCCTTACCGATGAAGTCCTGAGCGACTGGCAGCATGTCGGCACTGGTGTGGTACTTGAGGGGAACGATTTCTGTGGCTGCCATCACCGAAAAACTGCAGCCGAGCAGCAGGGTGGTGAGCAGGGTGCGTAGGGACATGTCCGTTATCTCCGCTTTCGAAAGGCTTGATATTGCCAGTTTGTCGGCCCGGGGTGGGGCAAGTTGAATCGTAGACAGCAAAACGCCCCGGCATCGGTCGATGGCGGGGCGTTTTGTGGTGCTCATCAAGCGTTATGCCGAATGGCGAACCATGTCGACATGCGGAATCCCGGCTTCGAGGAATTCCTCGCTGACCAGGTTGAAACCCAGGCGCTCATAGAACGCCGTGGCCTGCACCTGCGCGCTGAGCATCTGCTGCTTCAAGCCACGCGCTTCCGCTTCGGCAATCACCGCTTGCATCAGCGCATCGCCGACCTTCAGCCCGCGCCAGTCCTTCAGTACCGAAACCCGGCCAACATGCCCGTCGGGCAAAAGGCGGGCGGTGCCGATCGGAAAGTCGCCTTCGAAAGCCAGGAAATGCACCGCCGTGGCGTCATCGGCGTCCCACTCAAGCTCGGGTGGAACCGATTGTTCGGCAATGAACACCGTTTCGCGAATGCGGCGGATCTCGGCGTTGTCCTTTTGCCAGTCTGCAACACGTACGCGAATCTTATTCATCGTCGGCGAACCCCAGACTGCCCTGTTTGACCAGTTCGCACAGCAGGCCGCGACCGTCTTCGTCGCTCAGCCACTCACCAAGGTTGTCGGTGTGCAGGGCGTCGGCGGAGCAGATCAGCTTCAGCAATTCACGCAGCTTGCCCGGCAGGTATCGGCTCTGGCCGCTGGCGAACAGCAGCAGATCGTCATCGACGTCCGACCACGCCAGGCGCGCGCTCGGGTTGCGGATCAGGATGGCGCCGTCTTCGAGCGCACCGAGAAGGTCTTCTTCCTCGACTTCTTCCGGGCCTACCACCAGCTCTGGATAGCGCGGCTCGGTCATGTACTGGCCGAACCAGGTCAGCAACAGGCGTTCGTCGCTCATGTGCTCGGCGAGCAGCGCTTTCAGGCGATCGAGGGCATCGTGCTGGATCTGATGTGGATCGTCGCTGACCGGTTTGGCGTCGGCGTCGGTGTAGCGCTCTTCGTCAGTCAGGAACTGGCTGAGGAAGTCGGTGAAGTGGGTCAGTACTTCAGCGGCGCTTGGTGCGCGGAAGCCGACCGAGTAGGTCATGCAGTCATCGACGGCAACGCCGCAGTGAGCCAGGCGCGGCGGCAGGTAGAGCATGTCGCCCGGTTCCAGGACCCACTCTTCGGTCTCGTGGAATTCGGCGAGGATGCGCAAGTCTGCGTGTTGCAGCAGCGGGCTTTCCGAATCGCACATCTGGCCGATTTTCCAGTTGCGCTTGCCGTGGCCTTGCAGCAGGAACACGTCGTAGTTGTCGAAATGCGGGCCGACGCTGCCACCCGGGGCGGCGAAGCTGATCATCACGTCGTCGACGCGCCAGCTCGGCAGGAAGCGGAAGTTTTCCAGCAGCTCGCTGACTTCCGGCACGAACTGATCGACCGCTTGCACCAGCAGGGTCCAGTCGCGCTCCGGCAGCTTGCTGAATTCGTCTTCGGCGAACGGGCCGCGACGCAGTTCCCAAGGTCGCTCGCCGTGCTCGATCACCAGGCGCGATTCGACTTCTTCTTCCAGGGCCAGGCCGGCGAGTTCGTCGGCGTCGATCGGGCTTTCGAAATCAGGGATCGCCTGGCGGATCAGCAGTGGTTTTTTCTGCCAGTAATCGCGCATGAATTCGCGCGCCGTAAGACCACCCAGAAGTTGAAGAGGAATATCGGGATTCATATGTAACCTATTGAAAAAAAGCATTTTTCAGACGGGAATAAAAACGCCCGGCGCGGCCGGGCGTCTCAAACGGGTCAAGCAGTCGATCAGATGCGTTTGGCTTGCGCTACAGCGTTGCCGATGTAGTTGGCCGGGGTCAGTTGCTTGAGCTCGGCTTTCGCTTCGGCCGGCATGTCCAGGCCATCGATGAAAGTCTGCAGGGCTTCAGGGCTGATGCCCTTGCCGCGAGTCAGTTCTTTCAGCTTCTCGTACGGGTTTTCGATGTTGTAGCGGCGCATCACGGTCTGGATCGGCTCAGCCAGGACTTCCCAGCAAGCGTCCAGGTCGGCAGCGATCTTGTCAGCGTTCAGTTCAAGCTTGCTGATGCCTTTGAGGCTTGCTTCGTACGCGATCACGCTGTGGGCGAAGCCGACACCGAGGTTGCGTAGCACGGTGGAGTCGGTCAGGTCGCGCTGCCAGCGGGAGATTGGCAGTTTGCTCGCCAGATGCTGGAACAGCGCGTTGGCGATGCCCAGGTTGCCTTCGGAGTTTTCGAAGTCGATCGGGTTGACCTTGTGCGGCATGGTCGACGAACCGATTTCACCGGCGATGGTGCGCTGCTTGAAGTAACCCAGGGAGATGTAGCCCCAGATGTCACGGTCAAAGTCGATCAGGATGGTGTTGAAGCGCGCAATGGCGTCGAACAGCTCGGCGATGTAGTCGTGCGGCTCGATCTGTGTGGTGTACGGGTTGAAGGCCAGACCCAGCTCGTCTTCGATGAAGGCGCGGGCGTTGGCTTCCCAGTCGATCTGCGGATAGGCCGACAGGTGAGCGTTGTAGTTGCCGACAGCGCCGTTGATCTTGCCCAGCAGCGGAACGGCAGCGACCTGCGCGATCTGACGCTCGAGACGGTAAACCACGTTCGCCAACTCTTTGCCCAGAGTGGTCGGCGAAGCCGGCTGGCCGTGGGTGCGCGACAACATTGGCACGTCGGCGAAACGCAGGGCCAGTTCGCGGATGGCGTTGGCAGTCTGGCGCATCAGCGGCAGCATCACGTCGTCACGACCTTCGCGCAACATCAGGGCATGGGACAGGTTGTTGATGTCCTCGCTGGTGCAGGCAAAGTGGATGAACTCGCTGACCTTGGCCAGCTCCGGCAGCTTGGCCGCCTGCTCCTTTAGCAGGTATTCGATCGCTTTTACGTCGTGGTTGGTGGTGCGCTCGATCTCTTTGACGCGCTCGGCGTGCTCGAGAGAGAAGTTCTCGGCCAGTTCATTCAGAACGGCGTTGGCTTCGGCGGAGAAGGCTGGCACTTCCGGGATGCCGGCGTGAGCGGCCAGGCGCTGGAGCCAGCGCACTTCAACCAGAACGCGGGCACGGATCAGACCGTACTCGCTGAAAATCGGGCGCAGGGCCTGGGTTTTGCCGGCGTAGCGGCCGTCAACAGGGGAAACCGCAGTGAGCGAAGAGAGCTGCATGGGGTGTTCTCGGACAGTCGGGCAACGAAATGGGGCGCGTATCATACATGAAAAAATCCGCCGGTCCGTCGCCAACTGACCGGCGTATTACGCGTTACAGCCTACAAGGCTTTTATTGCGCGGCGATTTACTCGCTGCGCATCAACGGATACAGCTCTTTGAGCAACTTGCGCCGACTCACGACCAACTGCCAGCGATGACCGCCGAGCTGACGCCACAGGCGTGCCGAGCGAATGCCGGCGAGCAACAGGGCGCGGATCTTCGAGGCATTGCTCGGCTGCTGCAGATTGCGCATGTCGCCGTGCACCTGAATGCGTTGGCGCAACGTGCTCAGGGTGTCCTGATACAGCGCGCCGCAGGCCGCGATCACGTTTTCGTGGGCCGGGCCGAAATGCTCGACCTGCGACTGGATCTGCGGCAAACGCTTGCCGATCACATCGAGCATGTCGTCGCGTTTGGCCAGCTGTCGCTCGAGACCAAGCATCGACAACGCGTAGCGCAGCGGTTCGCGCTGCAAGGTGCTCGGATCGCGCTCGAGGGCGCCGATCAGCGCGCGGTAACCTTCGCGCAGGTTGATATCGTCGCCGCCGTACACATCCAGGGTGTCTTTCGGGTCGCGAACCAGCAGACTGCCGAGCATGCAGCTCAGGCCGGCCTCGTTGGTCTGGCCGGTCTTGGCGATCCGGTCCACCAGCACGGCGGCGAGAAACACGCCGCCCAGCGCCGTCAGTTGCTCCTGAGTCGGGCTCATGCCAGGCCGCTCCACGGCTCGGCAACTTCGATCACGCCGCCACCGAGGCAGATTTCTCCGTCATAGAACACCACCGACTGGCCCGGCGTGACCGCGCGCTGCGGCTCATCGAACACGGCGCGATAACCGGTTGCGGTTTTTTCCAGGGTGCAGGCCTGATCGCTCTGGCGATAACGGACCTTGGCAGTCAGTCGCAACGGCTGGCTCAGATCGATCGGGTTGACCCAATAGATTTCCGAAGCGAGCAGGGCACTGGAGAACAGCCACGGATGGTTGTTGCCCTGGCCGACGATCAGCTCGTTGGTGTCCAGATCCTTGCGCAGCACGTACCACGGCTCGTCGCCAGCGTCTTTCAGTCCGCCGATGCCCAGGCCTTGGCGCTGGCCGATGGTGTGATACATCAAGCCGTGGTGACGGCCGATGACTTCGCCTTCGGTGGTCTTGATCTCGCCCGGCTGTGCCGGCAGGTATTGCTTGAGGAAATCGCTGAAACGGCGCTCGCCGATGAAGCAGATCCCGGTGGAATCCTTCTTCTTGGCGGTCGCCAGCTCGTATTTCTCGGCAATTGCACGGACTTCCGGTTTTTCCAGCTCGCCGACCGGGAACAGGGTCTTGGCGATCTGTTCACCGCCGACAGCGTGCAGGAAGTAGCTCTGATCCTTGTTCGGATCCAGGCCCTTGAGCAGTTCGGTGCGGCCATCGATGTCGCGGCGGCGCACGTAGTGACCGGTGGCGATCAGGTCCGCGCCGAGCATCATGGCGTAGTCGAGGAACGCCTTGAACTTGATCTCGCGGTTGCACAGGATGTCCGGGTTCGGCGTGCGGCCGGCCTTGTATTCGGCCAGGAAGTGCTCGAACACGTTGTCCCAGTACTCGGCGGCGAAGTTGGCGGTGTGCAGCTTGATACCGATCTTGTCGCACACGGCCTGTGCATCCGCCAGGTCGTCCATGGCGGTGCAGTATTCCGTTCCGTCGTCTTCTTCCCAGTTCTTCATGAACAGGCCTTCCACTTCATAGCCCTGCTCGATCAGCAGGAGAGCGGAAACGGAAGAGTCCACGCCGCCGGACATGCCGACAATGACGCGCTTCTTGGATGTGTCAGAAGGGGCTGGATCACGCATAGGGATTCAATGAGTGTCTTGAAAAAGGACGCGATTCTATCAGGCTCACGCCCTCAAGGCTAAAGGGAAGGGCGGATCAGTTCGAGGCCGAAGCGATTGCCGGCCAGATAATCATCGATGCAACGGATGATCAGCTCGCTGCGCCAGTTATCGCGCTGGGCCAATAATTCGTCGCGGGTCAGCCACTTGGCGCCGACGATGCCGTCGTCCAGTTGATAATCCGGGTGGTGCTTGACGGCTTTGGCGCTGAAGCACACGCGTTGGTAAGTCACGCCGTTGCTCGGTGCGGTGTACAGATAAATGCCGATCACGGCGGTGGGTTCGACATCCCAGCCGGTTTCTTCGAGGGTTTCGCGCACGGCGGCTTCGATCAGGGTTTCGTCCGGATCCAGATGGCCGGCCGGCTGATTGAGTACGTTACGCCCGGCCTTGTGTTCCTCGACCATCAGGAAACGACCGTTGTCCTCGACGATGGTAGCGACGGTGATGTGGGGTTGCCAGTTCATGGACTGCTCTTGCTCGGGGGAGGGGCGCAAGTAAACAACAAGGCGTCGTAGTCCTCAACCGATTCATGCAGGTCTGCTTAATAAGGCATGCTCATAAAGTTTTTTGATTGAAAGCCATAACTTTCCAGGAAAGTCGAAATTTTTGAAATCTGCTCGTTCGTAAGTGCGGGTATTAATGAAATTACATTAAAGACTTGAACGTTGCCCGCAAAGCAGTGCCACTCGACAAGTGCGTAGGGGTCCGCCCAAATATACCGAGATGGAATGTTCGTGCCTCCAAATCCATAAGGCGCAGATCCTGGACTTGGATTGACAATGTTGACACTCAAGTCTGTGGCGATGAGATTCTTGGGGATGGCTTGTACGTAATACCATTTATCGACGGGGTTGTGATCGTAGACATCAACTTTTCCCACTGCCCAAAATATGGGTGCCAGCAAGTCCGGGAAAGTCACCCGGGGTTTGGTTGCCAGAATCTGGGATTCGTCTGTCGCAGCCATACCACCATTTGTTTTTTGATGGATCCAGCGGTAATACGCCTGATTTCCAAAAGGTAAATAAACTCTGAAACCTTGTGGCAGGCCTTTCAGAGTGTTGAAGAGTTGCATAGGGACCTGGAGGGCGGGAGGGTCAGTGCATGGTCCATCACTGATTGCCGGGTCATTCCATGAGAGAGTGTCGGCAGATGCTGAAGATATAAGTGCGGCCAATGCAAAGCTGGTGAGTAGGCTCGACGGTTTCATTTTTATCTCCTTGCGAGGTTTAAAGGTATCTGAAAAAGTTGTCTCTCAAAGTTTTTGTTGGGCTCGGATGTCTGCATCGGGGATGCAAGGTGTTGATTCGACTCGCTCGTTTTTTATTATTGATTCCGGAGTAATGGCCGGCCGGCTATTTCGGTGTTTTGTGTTATCGGGAGCGTGAGTGAGGTGGCAGATATTTTATTTCGAGTGTTCTGAGATTAGTGGCTTGCTCGAGTCTTGTGACCTGTCAACTTTGACAGTTGATTATGCTTTTTTGCGATCGTCCATTGCGACGATGTGGAATAAGGCGCTCGATTCTCGGGGGGGTAAGTAAGACCGAAAACAAAATTTCAACTTTTTGAAAAAAACAAACCCCGGCGCATGGCCGGGGTTTGTGAAGTTCCCTTTACAACCTTATACCAGCGCAGCAATCGCCGCGTTGAGGGTTGCGCTTGGGCGCATGGCCTTGCTGATCAGCTCGGCATTGGCGTGGTAGTAACCGCCGATGTCCACTGGCTTGCCTTGAACGGCATTGAGCTCGGCGACGATGGTCGCTTCGTTCTCGGTCAGGGTCTTGGCCAGAGTCGCGAACTGCGCTTGCAGTGCAGCGTCTTCAGTCTGGGCGGCCAGGGCTTGAGCCCAGTACATCGCCAGGTAGAAGTGGCTGCCGCGGTTGTCGATGTTGCCGACTTTGCGCGATGGCGACTTGTTGTTGTCCAGGAACTGGCCAGTGGCCTGGTCCAGGGTCTTGGACAGAATCAGCGCTTTCGGGTTGTTGTAGTTAACACCCAGGTGCTCGAGAGAAGCGGCCAGGGCCAGGAATTCACCCAGCGAATCCCAGCGCAGGAAGTTCTCTTCGACCAGCTGCTGCACGTGCTTGGGCGCCGAACCGCCGGCGCCGGTTTCGAACAGACCACCACCGTTCATCAGCGGCACGATCGACAGCATCTTGGCGCTGGTGCCCAGTTCCATGATCGGAAACAGGTCGGTCAGGTAGTCACGCAGTACGTTGCCGGTCACCGAGATGGTGTCCTTGCCTTCGCGGGTGCGCTGCAGGGTGTACTTCATGGCGTCGACCGGCGACATGATCTGGATGTCCAGACCGGCGGTGTCGTGATCCTTCAGGTAAGCCTGAACCTTCTCGATCACCACGCCGTCGTGGGCGCGCATCGGGTCCAGCCAGAAAATGGCCGGGGTGCTGCTTGCGCGAGCACGATTGACGGCCAGTTTGACCCAGTCCTGGATCGGCGCGTCTTTGGTCTGGCACATGCGGAAGATGTCGCCGGCTTCAACAGCCTGCTCCATCAGCAGGGTGCCCTTGCTGTCGGTCACGCGAACCACGCCGTCGGCCTTGATCTGGAAGGTCTTGTCGTGGGAGCCGTATTCTTCAGCCTTTTTAGCCATCAGGCCAACGTTTGGCACGCTGCCCATGGTGGTTGGATCGAAAGCGCCATTGGCTTTGCAATCTTCGATCACGGCCTGGTAGATGGTGGCGTAGCAACGATCCGGGATCACAGCCTTGGTGTCGTGCAACTGGCCGTCGGTGCCCCACATCTTGCCGGAGTCACGGATCATGGCCGGCATCGAGGCGTCGACGATGACGTCGCTCGGCACGTGCAGGTTGGTAATGCCTTTGTCGGAGTTGACCATCGCCAGCGACGGACGAACGGCGTAGACCGCTTGAATGTCAGCTTCGATCTGGGCTTGCTGTTCGGCCGGCAGGGATTTGATGCGGGCGTACAGGTCGCCGATGCCGTTGTTCAGGTTGAAGCCGATTTCGGCCAGCACGTCGGCGTGCTTGGTCAGGGCGTCCTTGTAGAACTCGGCAACGATCTGGCCGAACATGATCGGGTCGGAGACCTTCATCATGGTGGCTTTGAGGTGAACCGACAGCAGCACGCCTTGTTGCTTGGCGCTGTCGATTTCAGCGGCGATGAACGCGCGCAGGGCCTTTTTGCTCATGACGGAGCAGTCAAGGATCTCGCCCGCCTGAACGGTGGTTTTTTCTTTCAGGACGGTCGCGGTGCCGTCTTTGGCGATCAGCTCGATCTTCACGGCGTCAGCGGCGTCGATCAGGGCAGCTTTTTCGCTGCCGTAGAAATCACCGGTGCTCATGTGAGCGACATGGGACTTGGAGTCCTTGGCCCAGGCGCCCATTTTGTGCGGGTGCTTGCGAGCGTAGTTCTTGACCGACAGCGGAGCGCGACGGTCGGAGTTGCCTTCACGCAGAACCGGGTTCACGGCGCTGCCCTTGACCTTGTCGTAGCGCGCCTTGGCTTCTTTTTCGGCGTCGTTGGTCACGGTTTCCGGGTAGTCCGGCAGGTTGTAGCCCTGGGCTTGCAGTTCTTTGATCGCGGCTTGCAGCTGTGGAACCGAGGCGCTGATGTTCGGCAGCTTGATGATGTTGGCTTCAGGCGTAACGGCCAGGTCGCCCAGTTCGGCGAGGTGGTCGGCTACGGCTTTGTCGCCCAGTTGCTCGGGGAAGCTGGCCAGAATGCGTGCTGCAAGAGAGATATCGCGGGTTTCCACGGCGATATCGGCCGAGGCGGTGTAAGCCTCGATGATCGGCAGCAGGGAATAGGTGGCGAGGGCTGGAGCTTCGTCGGTGAAGGTATAGATGATCTTCGAGCGGGTGGGCATATTCGGATTAACTCTCTCTTCTTTGCTAAAGCGTGCGCAGAAACTCGAGGGGCGCCGGGTAAGCGCGTTCGTTCAAAGTCATCCATGAACCGAATGTCGAGAATCTTCGCGGTGATGTTGGGTGCATCAGTAGAGCGTCAAGCAGTCGGACTGCGGTAACAACCCGACCAATCAGGCGGAAAGTCTCGTGCTAGAGAGGCCAGCCGTCGTGACCCTTTGGTCAGCGGGCGGCATTATACATAGGTAGCTGGCAATCTGCCGATGGTTCATATGCAACGATTCTCGTCCATTGGTCTAAAGGTCGCAGGGCGGGGTGGGGCGTAGAGTCGCCGTGAATGCTTGAGATTGGCGCTTTTCCCTTTGCTTTCAGGCTTGTACGAAACGAGATGTGGTCAGGCCCGGAACAGAGGGTTTGCGTGTTGATTCAACTGGGTTACGCTCGAACCAAGCCAGATGTTCAATCCAAACAATGGAGTTCAGCATGGGTTACAAGAAGATTCAGGTTCCAGCCGTCGGCGACAAAATCACCGTCAACGCAGACCATTCTCTCAATGTCCCTGATAACCCGATCATTCCCTTCATCGAAGGTGACGGCATTGGCGTCGACGTCAGCCCTGTGATGATCAAAGTGGTTGATGCTGCCGTAGAAAAAGCCTACGGGGGCAAGCGCAAGATTTCCTGGATGGAGGTTTATGCTGGCGAAAAAGCAACTCAGGTTTATGACCAGGACACCTGGCTGCCCCAGGAAACCCTGGACGCCGTCAAGGATTACGTGGTTTCCATCAAAGGCCCGCTGACCACTCCGGTCGGTGGTGGTATCCGCTCCCTTAACGTTGCCCTGCGTCAACAGCTCGATCTCTATGTCTGCCTGCGCCCGGTGGTGTGGTTCGACGGCGTGCCAAGCCCGGTGAAAAAGCCTGGCGACGTCGACATGGTGATTTTCCGCGAGAACTCCGAAGACATTTATGCCGGTATCGAATGGAAGGCCGGCTCTCCTGAGGCCACCAAGGTCATCAAGTTCCTGAAAGAAGAAATGGGTGTCACCAAGATCCGTTTCGACCAGGATTGCGGTATCGGCATCAAGCCTGTTTCCAAGGAAGGCACCAAGCGTCTGGTGCGCAAGGCCCTGCAGTACGTGGTGGACAACGACCGCAAGTCGCTGACCATCGTGCACAAGGGCAACATCATGAAATTCACCGAAGGTGCCTTCAAGGACTGGGGTTACGAGGTGGCGAAGGAAGAATTCGGCGCCGAGCTGCTGGATGGCGGCCCATGGATGAAGTTCAAGAACCCGAAAACCGGCCGCGAAGTCGTCGTCAAGGACGCCATTGCCGACGCCATGCTTCAGCAGATCCTGCTGCGTCCGGCCGAATACGACGTGATCGCCACCCTCAATCTCAACGGTGACTACCTGTCCGACGCCCTGGCGGCGGAAGTGGGCGGTATCGGTATCGCGCCGGGTGCCAACCTGTCCGACACCGTGGCCATGTTCGAGGCGACCCACGGTACTGCGCCGAAATATGCCGGCAAGGACCAGGTCAACCCGGGCTCGGTGATTCTGTCGGCGGAGATGATGCTGCGCCACCTGGGCTGGACCGAGGCGGCCGACCTGATCATCAAGGGCACCAACGGCGCCATCAAGGCCAAAACCGTGACCTACGACTTCGAACGTCTGATGGAAGGCGCCACGCTGGTATCTTCTTCGGGCTTCGGTGAGGCGATCGTCAAGCACATGTAAAAAGGCAGCTGCAACGAAACCGCCCGGCTCGAGTGATCGAGCCGGGCGGTTTGCTTTCTGGCAGGTGTCCGTGTTGCTTCAACTGGTCACTGACTGATGCTGAACAGCGGTCGAGGCGGCATCTTTTGCAGCGTCGGCATTCTGAATTTTTGTGGCATGCAGGCCTTTGGGCCCTTGCACGATCTCGAATTTGACGATTTGCCCGGCTTTGAGGGTTTTGTATCCGTCCATTTCAATGGCGGAGTAGTGGGCAAAGAAATCGATCTCTTTGCCGTCCTCGTCCTTCCCCTCGCGGGAGTCGGTGTTGATGAAACCGAACCCCTTGGCATTGTTGAACCATTTCACCTTGCCGACAGCCATGCTCAAATCCCTCTGCAACAGTCTCCATCGCTGGAGTATCATCCAATTCATCCGCAGTCGAATCCGTTAAAAAGATTGACTCCGCGGATCTTTTTTCCCCACTGTGGGTTCTATTGGTTGTAACACCGTTTTCCCGATAGTCAAGGTGACCGGGCAGTCGGAGTTGAAAACGTGTCAAGCCGCCCCCACCACTGTATTTGCACAACTGACGAACCTTTCTTTCCATGCATGCAATCAGCCAGATTCGACTAACATTCAATCAGGATCGCCCGCTTCTCCAAAAGGATCTTCCACAGGAGCACGACGACGATTCGGCAGGCGTTGCTGTTCAGGAAGCAAAGCCCGCGTTACAGGCGCCGCCGATGTACAAGGTGGTTTTGTTCAATGATGACTACACACCGATGGATTTCGTCGTCGAAGTGCTCGAGGTGTTTTTTAACCTGAATCGCGAGCTGGCGACCAAGGTCATGCTGGCCGTCCACACAGAAGGGCGGGCAGTATGTGGAGTGTTTACCCGCGACATCGCCGAGACAAAGGCCATGCAGGTCAACCAGTACGCCAGGGAAAGCCAGCATCCGCTACTCTGTGAAATCGAGAAGGACGGTTAATCGCCGACCACTTGGGTATGAGGTGAAGCTATGTTAAACCGCGAGCTCGAAGTCACCCTCAATCTTGCCTTCAAGGAGGCTCGTTCGAAGCGTCATGAATTCATGACCGTCGAACACCTGCTGCTGGCCCTATTGGACAATGAGGCTGCCGCCACTGTATTGCGTGCCTGCGGCGCAAACCTCGACAAACTCAAGCACGACCTGCAGGAGTTCATCGACTCCACCACGCCACTGATCCCCGTCCACGACGAGGATCGCGAAACCCAGCCAACCCTGGGCTTCCAGCGTGTGCTGCAACGTGCTGTCTTTCATGTGCAGAGCTCGGGCAAGCGCGAAGTGACCGGCGCCAACGTGCTGGTTGCAATCTTCAGTGAGCAAGAGAGTCAGGCGGTGTTCCTGCTGAAACAGCAGAGCGTTGCACGCATTGATGTCGTCAATTACATCGCTCACGGCATTTCCAAAGTGCCGGGGCATGGCGATCACTCTGAAGGTGAACAAGATATGCAGGACGACGAGGGCGGTGAGTCTTCTTCTTCAGGCAATCCGCTGGATGCGTATGCCAGCAATCTCAACGAACTCGCGCGCCAGGGCCGGATCGATCCGCTGGTTGGGCGTGAAACGGAAGTCGAGCGTGTGGCGCAGATTCTCGCGCGCCGTCGCAAGAACAATCCGCTGCTGGTAGGCGAGGCGGGCGTGGGTAAAACCGCGATTGCCGAAGGCCTGGCCAAGCGCATCGTCGACAATCAGGTGCCGGACCTGCTGGCCAACAGCGTCGTTTATTCCCTTGATCTGGGTGCTTTGCTCGCGGGCACCAAGTATCGCGGTGATTTCGAGAAGCGCTTCAAGGCGTTGCTCAGCGAACTGAAAAAACGTCCGCAGGCGATCCTGTTCATCGACGAAATCCACACCATTATCGGTGCGGGTGCTGCGTCCGGTGGCGTGATGGATGCCTCGAACCTGCTCAAGCCGCTGCTGTCGTCTGGCGACATTCGCTGCATCGGCTCGACCACGTTCCAGGAATTCCGTGGCATTTTCGAAAAAGACCGTGCTCTGGCACGGCGCTTCCAGAAGGTCGACGTCGTCGAGCCGTCGGTGGAAGACACCATCGGTATCCTGCGCGGCCTGAAAGGTCGTTTCGAACAGCACCACAACATCGAATACAGCGATGAGTCGCTGCGCGCCGCTGCGGAACTGGCTTCGCGCTACATCAATGACCGGCACATGCCGGACAAGGCCATCGATGTGATCGACGAGGCTGGCGCTTTCCAGCGTCTGCAACCGGTCGAGAAGCGTGTGAAGCGCATCGAAGTGTCTGAGGTCGAGGACATCGTGGCGAAAATCGCGCGGATTCCGCCGAAGCATGTCACCAGCTCCGACAAGGAACTGCTGCGCAACCTCGAGCGTGACCTGAAACTGACGGTGTTCGGCCAGGACGCGGCGATCGATTCGCTGTCGACCGCGATCAAACTGTCCCGTGCCGGTCTCAAGTCGCCTGACAAGCCTGTCGGTTCGTTCCTGTTTGCAGGTCCGACCGGTGTCGGTAAAACCGAAGCCGCGCGTCAACTGGCCAAGGCCTTGGGCATTGAGCTGGTTCGCTTCGACATGTCCGAGTACATGGAGCGCCACACCGTATCGCGTCTGATCGGTGCACCTCCGGGTTATGTCGGTTTCGACCAGGGCGGTCTGTTGACCGAGGCGATCACCAAGCAACCGCATTGCGTATTGCTGCTCGATGAAATCGAGAAGGCGCATCCGGAAGTCTTCAACCTGCTGCTGCAGGTGATGGACCACGGTACGCTGACCGACAACAACGGGCGCAAGGCGGATTTCCGCAACGTGATCGTGATCATGACCACCAACGCCGGTGCTGAAACGGCGGCGCGTGCTTCGATCGGTTTCACCCATCAGGACCACTCGTCCGATGCGATGGAAGTGATCAAGAAGAGCTTCACGCCGGAATTCCGCAACCGTCTGGATACCATCATTCAGTTTGGTCGCCTCAGTCATGAGGTCATCAAAAGCGTGGTGGACAAGTTCCTCACCGAGCTTCAGGCGCAGCTGGAAGACAAGCGTGTGCTTCTGGAAGTTACCGATGCGGCGCGCAGCTGGCTGGCGGCCGGTGGTTACGATTCGGCCATGGGCGCTCGTCCGATGGCGCGTCTGATCCAGGACAAGATCAAACGTCCGCTGGCGGAGGAGATTTTGTTTGGCGAACTGGCCGAGCATGGCGGTGTGGTTCACATCGACATCAAGGATGGTGAGCTGACGTTTGACTTCGAGACTACTGCGGAAATGGCCTGATGGTTGTTGGTCTGTTGTAAAGCGAAAGGCGCCTTTTGGTGCCTTTTTGCTGTCTGCGGTTTTGGGTGTATAGCCGTTACCGCAGCAACGGATATACACCCAAACTCAAAAAACGCACAGACAAAAACGCCCGGCATTAAGCCGGGCGTTCTGTATTGACTTGATTAGCGAGCGCGGTAAGTAATACGCCCTTTGCTCAAGTCATAGGGCGTCAGCTCGACGCGCACTTTGTCACCGGTAAGAATACGAATGTAGTTCTTGCGCATCTTGCCGGAGATATGCGCGGTTACGACGTGCCCATTTTCCAATTCCACGCGAAACATGGTGTTTGGCAGGGTGTCGACGACAGTGCCTTCCATTTCGAAGCTGTCTTCTTTCGACATGCAGTAAAGCCCTCGGTGTCCAGTGAATGGCCCGGTGCAACTGCGCCAGGCAAAAGCGGCGTGCATTGTGCCCGAAAAATGGGGTTTACGCCAAGGGGTTTAGGGTTTGCGTTTAGTTCAGGATGACCCAGCGCTGGTTGATCAGCAGTTCGATAGGCCGATATTGGGTCTTGTAGTTCATCTTTTTGCAGTTTTTGATCCAGTAGCCAAGGTACACCGCCTCAAGCCCCAGGCGCCGGGCTTCGGCGATTTGCCAGAGGATCGCGTAGCGCCCCAGGCTGCGGCGTTCTTCCTGCGGTTCGTAGAAGGTATAGACCGCCGACAGTCCGTTGGGCAGCAGATCGGTCACGGCGACCGCCAGTAACCGTCCGTCGAGCCGGAATTCGTAAAAGCGTGAGAAGGGCAGGTCGCGTACCAGAAAAGTCGAGAATTGATCCCGGCTCGGCGGGTACATGTCGCCGTCGGCGTGGCGCTGTTCGATGTAGCGCTGATAGAGGTCGAAGTATTCTTCGCTGAATGCCGGCTTGACCGGGCGCACCTGCAAATCGATGTTGCGTTTGAAAATGCGTTTTTGCTGACGGTTGGGGGTGAACTGCGCCACCGGGATGCGCGCCGGCACGCAAGCATTGCAATTCTGGCAATGCGGGCGGTACAGATGGTCGCCGCTGCGACGAAAGCCCATTTCTGACAGGTCTGCGTAGACATGCACATCCATGGGCTGGCTCGGGTCGAGAAACAGGGTCGTCGCCTGTTCCTCGGGCAGATAACTGCAAGAGTGAGGCTGAGTGGCATAAAACTTCAACCGCGCCAACTCGGTCATGATCAACCCTCAAGGGTAAGCTGGTGAAATTAAGTGTAAGCCACGCGCGCAAAAGTCGCTCAGCAAACCCAGGTTGCATGATTGGGTTGGTCGAGGTGCCGGGCCAGGTATTCGGCGAATGTCTGCCGTGAAATGGCCCGGGCGCCGAGGCTGTGCAGGTGATCGGTAGGCATCTGGCAGTCAATCAATACGAAACCCGCTTCTTTCAGATGTTGCACCAGCGTCGCAAAACCGTACTTGGAGGCATTGTCCGCGCGGCTGAACATCGACTCACCGAAGAACAGTTGCCCCATCGCCAGACCGTACAGGCCGCCGACCAGTTCGCCCTCATCCCAGACTTCCACTGAATGAGCAAAGCCGCGTCGATGCAATTCGACATAAGCGTCCTGCATCGCTTCGGTGATCCAGGTGCCGTCGGCGTAATCCCGGGGAGCGGCACAGGCACGGATTACCGCTTCGAAATCCTGATCGAAGGTCACTTGATAACGCTGTTTGCGCATCAATTTTCCGAGGCTGCGCGAGACGTGCAGTTCGTCGGGAAAAAGTACGGTGCGCGGATCCGGCGACCACCAGAGAATCGGCTGACCTTCGGAAAACCATGGAAAGCAGCCGTGGCGATACGCCTGGATCAGGCGATCGGCGGACAGGTCGCCACCGGCCGCCAGCAATCCGTTGGGATCGCGCATGGCCTTATCCAGTGGCGGGAAAGTCAGTGAATTGCGTTGTAACCAAGTCAGCATGGCGTCCGGGCTTGCAGAAGGGGAGGGCGGTGGGCGCTGGGCCCGCGGTAAA
Organism: Pseudomonas sp. B26(2017); assembly: GCF_002113045.1. Taxonomy (NCBI): domain Bacteria; kingdom Pseudomonadati; phylum Pseudomonadota; class Gammaproteobacteria; order Pseudomonadales; family Pseudomonadaceae; genus Pseudomonas; species Pseudomonas sp. B26(2017). The sequence continues at coordinate 178,781 of NZ_NEJJ01000011.1, forward strand.
GTGTGCCGGGAAATGACGCGAATGTCCTCCGTTGCAGTGGGATGATTGGGCTGCTGCAACTTGAGCATCCGGATGCGGTCGTAATCGGGCGCAACACCGCTGCGGGCAAGGTGACCGATGCCAATGTGCGGCGCTCAGGGGGGATGAGGCGCGAATGCTTCGCTACGTTCATCAAATACACCTCATAAGCCTTTGTCACAAAAGACAATGCATGCTCAAATTGAACGCCGGGCCTTGTGCCTTTGGCTATGCTTGAACCAGGGGCCGCGAAGCATGGCGTCGAACGCGCAAACCCGTACAATGCCGGGCTGTTACAGAATATTCGCCGCGTACCGTGTTTATAAAAGGCGGGGCGCAGTGTTAAAAGTAGTCTCCGTTGCGCCCGTCATTTTTTTACCTGCCTGGATCGGGCAGTTTTTTATCGTCATTCAATAGATGGACGCGCCTCTGGCGCAGGAAAAGAAGCGTTTTGAAGAAATCCACGGAAGCACCAAAAACAGTCGTTCCGCTCTGGCGTCAACAGTTGCACTACCGGCTCAAGGAAGGTGCATTGATCGCCATCGGCGCCTTGTGCCTGTTCCTGATGATGGCGTTGCTGACTTACGGCAAGGACGATCCAGGCTGGAGCCACAACAGCAAGATCGACGATGTGCAGAACTTCGGCGGTCCGGCCGGCTCCTACAGCGCCGACATCCTGTTCATGGTGCTGGGTTACTTCGCGTATATCTTCCCGTTGCTGCTGGCGATCAAGGCGTATCAGATCTTCCGTCAGCGTCACGAGCCATGGCAGTGGAGCGGCTGGCTGTTTTCCTGGCGCCTGATTGGCCTGGTGTTCCTGGTGTTGTCCGGCGCCGCGCTGGCGCACATCCACTTCCACGCGGCCACTGGTTTGCCCGCTGGCGCCGGCGGTGCGCTGGGTGAAAGCCTCGGTGACCTGGCCCGCAATGCTCTGAACATACAGGGCAGCACTTTGCTGTTCATCGCGCTGTTCCTGTTCGGGCTGACGGTGTTCACTGACCTGTCGTGGTTCAAGGTGATGGACATCACCGGCAAGATCACCCTCGACCTGTTCGAACTGTTCCAGGGCGCGGTCAACCGCTGGTGGTCGGCGCGTACCGAGCGCAAGCAACTGGTCGCGCAATTGCGTGAAGTCGATGATCGAGTGCATGACGTGGTTGCACCGACCGTCACCGACAAGCGCGAGCAGGCCAAGGTCAAGGAGCGTCTGATCGAGCGCGAGCAGGCCCTGAGCAAGCACATGTCCGAGCGCGAGAAACAGGTGCCGCCGGTCATCGCCCCGGCCCCGGTCAAGGCGCCGGAGCCGAGCAAGCGCGTGCAGAAAGAGAAACAGGTGCCGTTGTTTGTCGACAGCGCCGTCGAAGGCACCTTGCCACCGATCTCGATTCTCGACCCTGCGGAAAAGAAACAACTCAATTATTCGCCCGAATCCCTGGCGGCGGTCGGCCACTTGCTGGAGATCAAGCTCAAGGAATTCGGCGTCGAAGTCACCGTGGATTCCATCCATCCCGGCCCGGTCATTACCCGTTACGAAATCCAGCCTGCTGCAGGCGTGAAGGTCAGCCGTATCGCCAACCTGGCGAAAGACCTTGCACGTTCGCTGGCCGTGACCAGCGTCCGGGTGGTGGAAGTGATTCCTGGCAAGACCACGGTCGGTATCGAAATTCCCAACGAAGACCGACAGATCGTGCGCTTCTCAGAAGTGCTGTCGACATCCGAATACGACAACTTCAAGTCGCCGGTCACTCTGGCCCTGGGCCACGACATCGGCGGCAAGCCGGTCATCACCGACCTGGCGAAGATGCCGCACTTGCTGGTAGCCGGTACCACCGGTTCCGGTAAGTCGGTGGGCGTGAACGCGATGATTCTGTCGATCCTGTTCAAGTCCGGCCCGGACGACGCCAAGCTGATCATGATCGACCCGAAAATGCTTGAACTGTCGATCTACGAAGGCATTCCGCACCTGCTGTGCCCGGTCGTGACCGACATGAAGGACGCCGCCAACGCCCTGCGCTGGAGCGTTGCCGAGATGGAGCGTCGCTACAAGCTGATGGCGAAGATGGGCGTGCGAAACCTGTCCGGCTTCAACGCCAAGGTCAAGGAAGCCCAGGACGCCGGCGAACCGCTGAGCGATCCGCTGTACAAACGCGAAAGCATCCACGACGAAGCGCCGCTGTTGCAGAAGCTGCCGACCATCGTTGTGGTCGTGGACGAGTTTGCCGACATGATGATGATCGTCGGCAAGAAGGTAGAAGAACTGATCGCCCGTATCGCCCAGAAAGCGCGTGCGGCCGGTATCCACCTGATCCTCGCGACCCAGCGGCCGTCGGTGGACGTGATCACGGGTCTGATCAAGGCCAACATCCCGACGCGGATGGCGTTCCAGGTATCGAGCAAGATCGACTCCCGAACCATCATCGACCAGGGCGGCGCCGAACAATTGCTTGGTCACGGTGACATGCTCTACATGCCGCCGGGCACCAGTCTGCCGATCCGGGTTCACGGCGCATTCGTGTCCGACGATGAAGTTCACCGGGTGGTGGAAGCCTGGAAACTGCGCGGCGCACCGGAATACAACGACGACATCCTCAACGGTGTCGAGGAGGCGGGCAGTGGTTTCGAAGGCAGCAGCGGCGGCGGAGACGGCGACGATCCGGAAGCCGACGCGCTGTACGACGAAGCCGTGCAGTTCGTACTGGAAAGTCGCCGCGCCTCCATCTCCGCTGTGCAGCGCAAGCTGAAGATCGGTTACAACCGTGCCGCGCGCATGATCGAAGCCATGGAAATGGCCGGGGTCGTGACGTCCATGAACACCAACGGTTCCCGCGAAGTTCTGGCCCCTGGCCCGGTACGCGACTGATTCGATACCCTGATCCAAATGCAATGGACGGTGCATGAAGCGCCGTCCACTTTCCCACGAGTATTCAAGAGGACTCCCATGCGTCTTATCCGCATGTTGCTGCCGGTACTGGCTCTGACCACCCTCACGGCTCACGCCGATGACAAGGATGTGGCTCGCCTGACCCAATTGCTCGAAACATCCAAGACTCTGACTGCCAACTTTTCCCAACTGACCCTCGACGGCAGTGGCACCCAGTTGCAGGAAACCACCGGCGACATGACCCTGCAGCGCCCGGGCCTGTTCTACTGGCACACCAATGCGCCAGCCGAGCAGACCATGGTGTCCGACGGCAAGAAAGTCACCCTGTGGGACCCGGATCTGGAACAGGCCACCATCAAGAAGCTCGATGAGCGCCTGACTCAGACTCCAGCCCTGTTGCTGTCCGGCGACGTATCGAAGATCAGCCAGAGCTTCGACATCACCGCCAAAGAGGCCGGTGGCGTGATCGACTTCACCCTGAAGCCGAAAACCAAGGACACCCTGTTCGACAGCCTGCGCCTGTCGTTCCGCAACGGTCTGGTCAATGACATGCAACTGATCGACAGCGTCGGCCAGCGCACCAACATCCTGTTTACCGGTGTGAAGGCCAACGAAGCGGTCCCGGCATCGAAGTTCAAGTTCGACATCCCGAAGGGTGCCGATGTGATCCAGGAATAAACACAGAGGTTTCAACGGTTCGTGATGGATCTGTTTCGCAGTGCACCGATTGCCCAGCCACTGGCCGCCCGTTTACGGGCGACCAATCTGGATGAGTACGTCGGTCAGGAACACGTGCTCGCTCGCGGCAAGCCTTTACGCGAAGCACTGGAGCAGGGTGCCCTGCATTCGATGATCTTCTGGGGCCCGCCGGGCGTGGGCAAAACCACGCTGGCGCGGTTGCTGGCGGAAGTTTCGGATGCGCACTTCGAAACGGTCTCGGCAGTCCTGGCCGGGGTCAAGGAGATCCGTCAGGCGGTGGAAATCGCCAAGCAGCAGGCCGGCCAGTACGGCAAGCGCACGATTCTGTTTGTCGATGAAGTGCACCGTTTCAACAAGTCTCAACAGGACGCCTTCCTGCCGTACGTTGAAGACGGCACGCTGATCTTCATTGGCGCCACCACCGAAAACCCTTCTTTCGAACTGAACAATGCATTGCTGTCGCGGGCGCGGGTCTACGTGCTCAAGAGCCTCGACGAAGCGGCGTTGCGCAAACTGGTGCATCGCGCGCTGACTGAAGAGCGTGGTCTGGGCAAGCGTCATCTGACCCTCAGCGATGAAGGCTTTCAGATGTTGCTGTCCGCCGCCGATGGCGATGGCCGGCGCCTGCTGAACCTGCTGGAAAATGCCTCGGACCTGGCCGAAGACCACAGCGAAATGGGCACCGAGTTGCTGCAGAGCCTGCTCGGCGACACTCGCCGGCGTTTCGACAAGGGCGGCGAAGCGTTCTACGACCAGATTTCCGCGCTGCACAAGTCAGTGCGCGGTTCCAATCCTGACGGCGCGTTGTACTGGTTTGCGCGAATGATCGATGGCGGCTGCGATCCGCTTTACCTGGCCCGGCGCGTAGTGCGCATGGCCAGTGAAGATATCGGCAACGCCGATCCTCGCGCCCTGAGCCTGTGCCTGGCCGCGTGGGAAGTGCAGGAACGTCTTGGCAGCCCGGAAGGTGAGTTGGCAGTGGCCCAGGCCATCACCTATCTGGCGTGTGCGCCGAAAAGCAACGCGGTGTACATGGGCTTCAAGACCGCGCTGCGCGCCGCCGCCGAGCATGGTTCACTGGAAGTGCCGCTGCACCTGCGCAATGCGCCGACCAAATTGATGAAGCAATTGGGCTACGGCGACGAATATCGTTACGCCCACGACGAACCGGATGCTTACGCGGCCGGCGAAGACTATTTCCCGGAAGAACTCGACCCGATTCCGTTCTACCAACCGGTGCCCCGTGGCCTGGAGTTGAAGATCGGCGAAAAGCTCAATCATCTCGCCCAACTTGATCGTTTAAGCCCCCGGCAGCGGAGAAAATAGTGGTTCCATTGATCGTTGCAGTCTCCGTCGGCGGGATGGCCGGCACCTTGTTGCGCTTCGCCACCGGCAATTGGGTCAACGCCAATTGGCCGCGGCACTTCTATACCGCGACGCTGGCCGTTAATATCGTGGGCTGCCTGCTGATTGGCGTGTTGTACGGCCTGTTTTTGATACGCCCGGAAGTGCCGATCGAGGTACGTGCCGGGTTGCTGGTCGGCTTCCTCGGGGGGCTGACGACTTTTTCATCCTTTTCACTGGATACGGTGCGCCTGCTGGAAAGCGGGCAGGTGCCGCTGGCCCTGGGCTATGCGGCCATCAGCGTATTCGGCGGGCTGCTCGCGACCTGGGCCGGCCTGTCCCTGACCAAACTTTGATAACGAGAAACCGACATGCTCGATCCCAAACTGTTACGTAGCAACCTTCAGGACGTAGCGGACCGCCTGGCTTCCCGTGGCTTTGCCCTGGATGTCGCGCGCATCGAAGCGCTGGAAGAACAGCGCAAGACCGTCCAGACCCGCACCGAAGCACTGCAGGCTGAGCGTAACGCGCGTTCCAAATCCATCGGTCAGGCCAAGCAGCGCGGCGAAGACATTGCGCCGCTGATGGCGGACGTCGAGCGCATGGCGGGCGAACTGAGCGCCGGTAAAGTCGAACTGGACGCGATCCAGACCGAACTGGATTCGATCCTGCTGGGCATCCCGAACCTGCCGCACGAATCGGTACCGGTCGGCGAGGACGAAGACGGCAACGTCGAAGTCCGTCGCTGGGGCACTCCGATCGCTTTCGATTTCCCGGTTCAGGACCACGTCGCCCTGGGCGAGAAGTTCGGCTGGCTCGATTTCGAAACCGCCGCCAAGCTGTCTGGCGCCCGTTTCGCCCTGCTGCGCGGCCCGATTGCCCGTCTGCATCGCGCGCTGGCGCAGTTCATGATCAACCTGCACGTCACCGAGCACGGCTATGAAGAGGCCTACACGCCTTATCTGGTTCAGGCCCCGGCGCTGCAAGGTACCGGTCAACTGCCGAAGTTCGAGGAAGACCTGTTCAAGATCGGTCGTGAAGGCGAAGCCGATCTGTATCTGATCCCGACCGCCGAAGTGTCTCTGACCAACATCGTCGCCGGTGAAATCGTCGATTCGAAACAGCTGCCGATCAAATTCGTCGCCCACACTCCGTGCTTCCGCAGCGAAGCCGGCGCGTCGGGTCGTGACACCCGCGGCATGATCCGTCAGCACCAGTTCGACAAGGTCGAGATGGTCCAGATCGTCGAGCCGTCGAAGTCGATGGAAGCGCTGGAAGGCCTGACCGCCAACGCCGAGAAGGTCTTGCAACTGCTGGGTCTGCCATACCGTACCCTGGCGCTGTGCACCGGCGACATGGGCTTCAGCGCGGTCAAGACTTACGACCTGGAAGTGTGGATTCCGAGCCAGGACAAATACCGCGAAATCTCGTCGTGCTCCAACTGCGGCGACTTCCAGGCCCGCCGCATGCAGGCGCGTTTCCGCAACCCGGAAACCGGCAAGCCTGAGCTGGTGCACACCCTGAACGGTTCCGGCCTGGCGGTCGGTCGTACTCTGGTGGCCGTGCTGGAAAACTACCAGCAGGCCGACGGTTCGATCCGTGTGCCGGACGTGCTGAAGCCGTACATGGGTGGCCTTGAGGTCATCGGCTAAATGAAATATCTGCCGCTGTTTCACAACCTGCGCGGCAGTCGTGTGTTGGTTGTCGGTGGGGGGGAGATTGCCTTGCGCAAGTCCCGCCTGCTGGCCGATGCCGGTGCGCTGCTGCGGGTGGTTGCACCTGAAATCGAAGCGCAACTGCGCGAACTGGTTGCCGCCAGCGGTGGCGAATGCCTGCTGCGTGGCTACGCCGAAACGGATCTGGACGGTTGCGGGCTGATCATTGCCGCCACCGATGACGAAGCGTTGAACGCGCAGGTCTCCGCCGATGCTCATCGGCGTTGCGTACCGGTCAATGTGGTGGATGCGCCAGCGTTGTGCAGCGTGATCTTCCCGGCAATTGTCGATCGTTCGCCGCTGATCATCGCGGTCTCCAGTGGCGGCGATGCGCCGGTGCTGGCCCGGTTGATCCGCGCCAAGATCGAAACCTGGATTCCTTCGACCTACGGCCATCTGGCCGGTCTGGCCGCACGGTTTCGCGATCAGGTCAAAGGCCTGTTTCCCGATGTGCAGCAACGTCGCGGTTTTTGGGAGGACGTGTTCCAGGGGCCGATTGCCGATCGCCAGCTGGCTGGGCAGGGCGCCGAGGCCGAGCGTCTGTTGCAGGCGAAAATCGACGGCGAAGCGAGCGTAACCACCGGCGAGGTTTATCTGGTGGGCGCAGGGCCGGGCGATCCGGATCTGCTGACCTTCCGCGCCTTGCGTCTGATGCAGCAAGCCGATGTGGTGCTGTACGACCGCTTGGTGGCTCCGGCGATTCTTGAGCTTTGCCGCCGCGATGCCGAGCGGGTCTACGTCGGCAAGCGACGCGCCGATCACGCCGTGCCGCAGGATCAGATCAACCAGCAACTGGTGAATCTGGCCAAGGCCGGCAAGCGCGTGGTGCGGTTGAAGGGCGGGGATCCGTTCATCTTCGGCCGTGGCGGCGAAGAGATCGAGGAACTGGCGGCCCATGGCATCCCGTTCCAGGTGGTGCCGGGCATCACGGCGGCCAGCGGTTGCGCGGCGTATGCCGGGATTCCGCTGACTCATCGCGATTACGCGCAGTCGGTGCGTTTCGTCACCGGCCACCTGAAGGACGGTTCCAGCGATCTGCCATGGGCCGACCTCGTCGCGCCGGCGCAGACGCTGGTGTTCTACATGGGCCTGGTGGGGTTGCCGATCATTTGCGAGCAGTTGATCAAGCATGGTCGTGCAGCCGAAACGCCGGCCGCGCTGATCCAGCAGGGCACCACGGTCAATCAGCGAGTCTTCACCGGCACGTTGGCCGACCTGCCGCGTCTGGTGGCGGAGCATGAAGTGCATGCGCCGACGCTGGTGATCGTCGGCGAAGTGGTGCAACTGCGCGAGAAACTGGCCTGGTTCGAGGGCGCTCAGGGTCAAATCTGACGACTCTGAAGGGATTGTTCCCACGCTGTGGGAACAATCCTGCTTTCAACCTCTGCGCCAGATCCCTTTCCCGCTCAACCGGTTCCGGTCATGGGCAACAGTGAAATCCTGCTTCGGCCCCTTCGGCACAACTCCGGTCGGGTTGATGGTCTTGTGGCTGCCGTAGTAATGATTCTTGATGTGCTGGAAATCCACGGTCTCGGCAATGCCCGGCCACTGGTACATCTCCCGCAGCCAGTTCGACAGGTTCGGATAATCGCTGATCCGCCGCAGATTGCATTTGAAGTGCCCGTGGTACACCGCGTCGAAACGAATCACCGTGGTGAACAGACGCACGTCCGCCTCAGTCAGGTATTCGCCCGTCAGATAACGGTTGGCACCCAGAACCTGCTCCAGATGATCCAGTTCGGCAAACACATCATCGAACGCTTCTTCATAGGCTTTTTGCGAGGTGGCGAACCCGGCGCGATACACGCCGTTGTTCACGGCAGGGTAGATCCGCTCGTTCAGCGCATCGATCTCGCCGCGCAATGGCGCCGGATAGAAGTCCAGATCGTTGCCGGTCAAGTCATCGAAGGCACTGTTGAACATGCGGATGATCTCCGCCGATTCGTTGCTGACGATACGTTTCAGTTTCTTGTCCCATAGCACCGGTACGGTGACGCGGCCGGTGTAGTCGGCGGTGTCGGCGGTGTAGCGCTGATGCATGAAATCGAAGTGGTCGAGTTTGTCGCCGGTCGAACCGAGGTTCTGGTCGAAGGTCCAGCCGTTTTCCAGCATCAGCCAGCTGACGACTGACACGTCGATCAGGCTTTCCAGGCCCTTGAGCTTGCGCAGGATCAGCGTGCGATGAGCCCATGGACACGCCAGGGAGACGTAAAGGTGATAACGCCCGGCTTCGGCGGCAAAACCGCCTTCACCGCTGGGGCCCGGCTCGCCGTTGCGAGTGACCCAATTGCGGCGTTGCGCCTGTTCACGCTGGAACGCGCCGTCCTTGCTGCTTTCGTACCACTTGTCCTGCCAGCGGCCGTCGACGAGTAAACCCATGATCAAGACTCCATAAACCAATATTCGTTGGAGCCGAGTCTATTCCGATGAGTTCGAACAAAAAGCGCAAAGATCGGGCGTTAATGATCGGTTAAATCGATTTGTCCCGCGCAGCCCAGTATTTCTCGGCGGTTTCGAAAGCCTGTTCACGGGAGTGGCCAAGGCCACGAAGTGCCAGCGCCATGGTCGAAATCAGCGCCATTTGCGGGTAGCTGTCGACCACATCGCCGCGCCAGACCGCCTTCAGATGCTCGACATCCAGCGACGCCGGTTTGACATGACGCTGCGTCGACAGTTGCGGCCATTCCTCGTCCCAGCTCTCGCCGCCGGTGGTGCCGTACAAGTGACTGTCGGCATCCGGGTTGATCTCGATTTCGCCGCCGTCACCCTTGATCACGATCGCCGTGTCACCGAGCAGGCCGCTGGCATCGCGATGCACCGCTTGGTAGCCGGGGTGGAAAATACTCTGCAGGCCGCAACGCGCGCCCAGTGGATTGAGGATTCGCGCCAGCGAATGGATCGGCGAGCGCAGACCTAGGGTATTGCGCAGGTCGATCATCCTTTGCAGCTGCGGCGCCCAGTCCACCAGTGGCATGAACGCCAGGCCACCGTTATCCAGCGCCGCACCGACTTGCTGCCAGTTGCGGCACAGCGGAATGTTCAGCTCACCGAGCAACTGTTCGGAATACAAACGCCCGGCGGTGTGGGCGCCACCCCCGTGCATGAAGATGCGCACGCCGTTCTGCGCCAGGCACTTGGCAGCCAGCAGATACCACGGCAGGTGACGCTTCTTGCCTGCGTAGGTCGGCCAGTCCAGATCGACGTCCAGTGCCGGTGCCTGCAAGCGTTCACGCAGAGCTTCGGTGAAGCCGGCCATTTCCTCGGCGCTTTCTTCCTTGTGCCGCAGCAACATCAGGAACGCGCCGAGCTGGGTTTCCTCAACCGCTTCATCGAGCACCATGCCCATGGCTTGCCGGGCTTCCTCGCGGGTCAGGTCTCGGGCGCCGCGCTTGCCCTTGCCGAGGATACGCACGAACTGGGCGAACGGATGCTCGGCGGGCGTTTCGAGGGTCAGCGCTGGATAGTCGGTCATAGGCAATTCGTCGGTTTGGGCAGGCCCGCCAGTTTCGCGGCGAGTTTGGCAGGGGTGCCTTTAAACAGTCGGTTCAGGTGCAGGCTGTTGCCTTTCTCCGCGCCGAGTTTGAGCGCGGTGTACTTGATCAGCGGCCGGGTGGCCGGGGAGAGCTGGAATTCGGCATAGAAGCTGCGCAGCAGCTCGAGGACTTCCCAGTGTTCCGGGCTCAGTTCGATGTCTTCGGCAGCGGCGAGGGCGCTGGCGACTTCGGCCGACCAGTCGTTGAGGTCGACCAGAAAGCCGTCCTTGTCCAGTTCAATGGCGCGAGCGCCGACGGTCAGCGCACTCATAGCCAGCTGTTGACCTTGGCGTGGTGGATCGACAGTTCGACGAAGGCCGGGTAATCGATGGCTTCGGCCCAGTCCGGAACCTGCACGGCGCGGGCTTGCGCATCTTCGGCCAGCACGAACAATTTCACCTTGCGGAATTCCAGCGCACTGAACGGCGCAGTGCCGGGTTGTAGCGCATAAGCGGCATCGCCACACAGCAACAACGCATCGCTGGCACCCAGCAGACGCAGGCAACTGGTCAGGCGTTCGTCGCCGAACGGGGAATGGGACAACACATGCAGAGTCGACATCAGAGGGTGATCACCTGGTCGTAACGGTCAATGAGGGCGGTGATTTGCTCGGCGGTCAAAGGCTGCGCCTCGTCCAGCGAACGATTGACGAGGCCGCGAGCACTGGCGCTGTCGGCGCAGTAGAACAGCTCTTCGACACCGAACATCGGCAATGCTTGCAGGTTGGCGCTCAGGTCTTTCTGTTGCAGGGCCTTGGCATTCTGCCCGGCGGCGAGTTGCAACACGCCGTCGTCGAGAAACAGCAGGCCGATCGGCAGATCGAACGCGCCACCGGCCAGCACGATGTCCAGCGCTTCGCGGGCGCCGGGGCCGGACCACGGCGATTGACGGCTGATAATCAGAAGGGACTTGGCCATGTCATGCGCCTCCGAAACAGATCAGGCGGTCGGCATCCTGCACCGCGTCATGCAACTGACCGAGGCCGGACAATTCCCACGGTGCGCTGACTGCCACGGCGTCACGCTGATAACGTCCGGCTTCCTCGGCATTCAACACGCCACGGCGCAGGGCCGCGGCGATGCACACCACGCCGTCGAGGTTTTGTTCGGTGATGAAGGTTCGCCACTGCTTGGGCAGGTCCAGTTCGTCCTGCGGCGTGACCACGGCGTCGGACGCGTTGTGGACCCCGTCCTGATAGAAAAACAGCCGGACAATCTCATGCCCGCCGGCCAGCGCAGCCTGGGCGAACAGCAGGGCGCGGCGCGAGGACGGCGCATGGGCGGCGGAAAACAGCGCAATGGCGAACTTCATGACGGACTCGATCAGCAAAACTGCGGCCATGATAAAGCTTTCTCGGCGGGGCGGCGAAGTCGATGTTTCCCGCGCCCGTCTCGATGCGAACAGGAGGCTGTCAGCGCGGCATGTAGCCCAACTGCCAGCGCCGCGGAATTTTCAGGGTCAGCAGCCCCAGAACGCCAGCAAACAGTCCGCTGACCAACATCGCCTTGAGCCCCAGATGATGTTCCAGCACCGCCCCCAGAATGGCCCCGACCAGCATCCCGCTCCACGGCACCAGTTGCACCCGCCAGCCACTTCGCCGTTCGCCTAGCACCCACCGCCCCAATCCCCGGCCGAATCGTGACAGTGCGCCGGTGACATACGTCAGCCCGACCGGCAGACCGTTCACTTCTTCCACCGCCGCGTTGAGCATGCCCATCGCAATAATCGCCGCCAGCAGGGCCGGCAGTTGCGTGTCAAAGGGCCAGGCTGCCAAACAGAGCAGAGCGGCGATGGACAGCAGCAATGGCAGCGCCCGTCGTCCACCCAGTCGGCTGACCACGACACCCAGGGCATTGCCGACAATGAACGTCGCCACCAGCAGGATCAGCCTCAATGTCAGTCCGCTGTCACCCTCGCTGATCGCCACTGCCAGCCGCGTTGTGTTGCCGCTCATGAAGGAAACGAAATCGCCGCTGGCCATGAAGCCGATGGCGTCGGTCATGCCGGCCAATACCGACAGACAGGCAACCAGCGCCAGGCCAACACGGCCGCGCCATTTCTGTATGTGAAGATGTCCGGGGCTGGCGCGGTGGGTCGAGGTGGAAGGCAGCATCGAGGCAGCATCCTCGTGCAGGGGTTACGGTTCTATGCCATACAGATCGCAATATTCCAGCCAGTCCATCCCGGCCATTTCCGCTACTTCGCGATGCACTTCCAGGCGTTGCGCCTGGTACTCCTCGGGCGTCGCGGCGGTGAGCTGCAACGTCAGTTCCCAGGCAAACAACCCTTGGCTTTCGGCCTCGGCTTCGAAAGCTTCGTGCAGCCGTTCTTCGCGGTACTGCGCCTGGGTTTCGCCCTTGGCCTGGGCCAGTAGCGGGTTGAGGTGGTCGAGGGTTTCGCGCAGTTCCGCATGCGCTTCGAGAAACAGTTTCAGGGCCTGTTCGTGTCGCTGTTCAGTAGGCGCCATGGGCTTTCCTTGTAAGGCGGATGACCGTTAATGTGCCGCAGCGGCCCGCCTGTGTCGCGCTCTAAATGCAGTAAAGCAGAACGTTTTTTGGCGTTGCGGTGATACAGTCCGCTTTTTTCCGAATGAGCGAATGCAATGCGAATGCTGATGGTGGCACTGGCGGCAACCCTGCTGGCCGGTTGCGCGGGTTCGGCGATGGAAGACGCCCGCACGCAAACCCCTTACAAGACCCTGAATTCGGACAAGCCCGAAAAAGACGTGGCCCGGTGCGTGCAATTCGCCTGGCAGGACGAAGCGGTGTTCGGTGTTGACGCGGCGGCGTATCTGCAACCGGGCAAGAAGGGCGGTTCGACGGTCTATACGCGCTCGGCGGAGTCGTTTGTCGACTTGACCACTGAGGCGTCCGGCACCGTGCTGAATTACTACGCGCAGAAGGATGATTTTGTGGCCAAGCGCCGCTTGGCGGCACTGGCGACCTGTCTGTAACGGGGCAACTGGATGCATTGACGTTACGCGCCCCGCGCCAGCCTGCGGGCGAGGGGCGCTGAATTCAATCAATCAAGCGCTTCTGGAAGAAATGCCGCTTGTGCCCCAGCGGGTAATCCGCAATCTCGCCACACTCGGTATACCCCAGTTTTTTGTAGAACCCGGGCGCCTGAAAATCAAAGGTATCGAGCCAGATCCCTACGCAGTCTTTTTCCCGGGCGAATTGCTCGACCATCTGCATCAGCTTCGAGCCGATTCCCTGTCCCCGACCTTCCTCCGGCACCGCCAGCAACTCGATAAACAGCCACCGATAGAACGTGTGCCCATAAAGGCCACCGAGGATCGCGTCGTTATCGTCGCGCACCAGCAGAGCGACCGGTTCGTACAGCGAAGGCCCGGCCTTGGCGATGTTATGGGCACGCAGGGGCGCCAGGATGGCTGCGCGCTGTTCTTCGGTGGGGGCTTGTGACAGCTCGATCCGCAACGTCATGTTGTCTTCCTTGTAGTAATGAATCGGCAGCCTATCGCGCCGCAGCCGATTCAGGCAAACGCTTGGAACCGTCGCTGTTGTGCCGGGGTCTAGCACTTTAGGGCGTCCATCCGGAACGCGTTTGCCTGGGAGATTCCATGAACATTTTCGAAGCCCTTCGTGAAAGCCACGACCGTCAGCGGACCTACGCGAAATCGTTGATCGAGACCAGCGGCGACACCCCGGAAAGGGTCGAGGCCTACAAGCAGTTGAAGGCTGAGCTGCAGGCCCACGAAACGGCCGAAGAGCGCCACTTCTATATCCCGCTGATGGAGTTCGACAACGGTGTCGACCTCAGCCGCCATGCCATTGCCGAACACCATGAAATGGACGAGATGATGGAAGAACTCGACGAGATCGAGATGTCCAGTCCGGCCTGGCTGGCCATGGCGAAAAAGCTTTCGGAGAAGGTCCATCATCACTTGCAGGAAGAAGAGCAGAAGTTCTTCCAGATGGCCGGCAAGCTGCTCGACGACAAGCAAAAGGAACAGCTCGCCGGGCAATATGAAAAGGAGTTCAGGGCACAGCTTTCCTGAACCGCTGAATGCAGGTTTTTTTGCAATAACGCGGTGTAGTCCTTTTGCCATGCGTTGAGTGAGCTTCATCGCAATGAACTGTGTTTATATACAGTATTTTCGGCGTTTTTCGGATTTCGTCGAGGCAGACTGCGACAAAACCGCCGATGGACAAAAAATCCCCCTCCGTTAGCTTGAAGGCCTCTCCTTGGACAGGAGAGTTCTTAAATCAACGGAGTGAAAAACATGAATCAACCACAAGCTCAAACTCAACTGCGACACGGTCGCGTCATTTCCCCTGCAAGCCGCGGTGCGGTGGCCATCGAGCAAGGATTGCTCGGCGGCTGGCAGGTCAATGAAATGGAAGGCGGCAAGAACTTCCCGGCACTCGCGGCCGGCCCGTTTCCCGCGCCATTCGAAAGCGACAATCCGAGCGTCGTGCCGCCCGCTGACGGCTATATTCTCAGTGGCGGCAAAAACGACGCACGTGATTGCGTGAACTTCACCGCAGAAGAAATGAGCAAGAAACTCGGACGTCCGTTCTCCTGGCCGCTGCTCAATGTCACCCCCGGCCAGACCCTTGAGGTCAAGTGGGAGTACACCGCGCCGCACACCACCCGCGGTTACCGCTGGCTGATCACCAAGGATGGCTGGGACCCGAAACAACGCATCACGCGAGCGCAACTGGAGGCGCAGCCGTTCGCCGAGGATTTCTATCCGCAAGTGCCTTATTACAGTCACTCGGCGGAATTGAAAGCCAAGGTCAACCACGCCGTGAAACTTCCCGGCAACAAGCAGGGGCATCACGTCATTGTCCTGATGTGGATCGTCGCCAACACCGGCAACGCCTTCTATCAGGCCTTCGATGTGGACTTCAAATAAGCCCGCAACATCAAACCCACAGGTTCTGAAGGATTAGAACATGTCAAACATCGACTTCACCCTATTGAAAAACCAGGCCAGCGACGCGGCGTCGCTGATGCCGACACTTGCCAGCAAGAAGATCCTCATGGGCTTCTGGCACAACTGGCCAGCCGGACCGAGCGATGGTTACCAGCGCGGCCAGTTCGCCAACATCGCTCTGGAAAACGTGCCGAAGGAATACAACGTGGTCGCGGTGGCCTTCATGAAGGGCAGCGGGATTCCGACCTTCAAGCCGTTCAACGTCTCCGATGCCGAGTTCCGCCGTCAGGTTGGCGTGCTCAACAGTCAGGGGCGGGCCGTGCTGATTTCCCTGGGCGGTGCCGATGCGCACATCGACTTGCGCCCCGGCCAGGAGCAACCGCTGGCCAATGAAATCATCCGTCTGGTGGAAACCTACGGCTTCGACGGCCTGGACATCGATCTTGAACAGAGCGCGATTGATTTCGCTGCCAACAAGACCGTCCTGCCCGCCGCACTGAAACTGGTCAAGGATCATTACGCCGGCCAAGGCAAGCATTTCATCATCAGCATGGCGCCGGAGTTTCCGTACCTGACCACCTCCGGCAAATACGTCGGTTACTTGCAGGCGCTGGAAGGTTATTACGACTTCATCGCTCCGCAGTTCTATAACCAGGGTGGCGACGGGGTCTGGGTGCCGGAAGCCAATAACGGCAATGGAGCGTGGATCGCCCAGAACAACGATGCGATGAAAGAGGACTTCCTCTATTACCTGACCGAGAGCCTGGTGACCGGCACTCGCGGTTTCACGAAGATCCCGGCGGACAAATTCGTCATCGGCCTGCCGGCCAACGTCGATGCCGCTGCCACCGGTTACGTGATCGACAAGACCGTGGTCGGTAACGCGATGAAACGCCTGGCGGTCAAAGGGCATCCGATCAAGGGGCTGATGACCTGGTCGGTGAACTGGGATAACGGCACCAGCAAGGATCGCGTGCCGTACAACTGGGAGTTCAGTCGGCGTTATGCACCGCTGATTCACGGGGCGCCGTCTGCGGCGCAGGGCAATGATGCAGCAACCATGAACGTGGCTCATCAGTAGTCAATGAAGTAAAAGCCCGGTAGCGCTGCCGGGCTTTTTTTCGTCGGCGGTTCGCATCATTTCACCTACCATGGCCATCTTCCTAATGACAAAAAGGATCAGGCGTCATGTCCAACACAACCGAGCGGGTCAACATCGTCGATACCCAGGTGTTGTCCCACGACTGGTATCTGCTGAAGAAAATCACCTTCGACTATCGCCGCAACAACGGTAACTGGCAGCGTCAGACGCGCGAAGTCTACGACCGTGGCAATGGCGCGGCGATTCTGCTGTTCAACCGCGAGCAACGCACCGTGGTGCTGACCCGACAATTCCGCCTGCCGGTGTTCGTCAACGGTCACGACGGTTTGCTGATTGAAGTGGCGGCCGGGTTGCTTGAAGGTGCGGCGCCTGAGCAGCGCATCCGTGACGAAGCCGAGGAAGAAACCGGCTACCGCGTGCATGACGTGAAGAAGGTGTTCGAGGCCTACATGAGTCCCGGCTCGGTGACCGAGAAGTTGCACTTTTTTGTCGCCGAGTACGATGCCTCGTCAAAGGTCAGTGAAGGGGGCGGTCTGGAAGAGGAGACCGAAGAACTTGAAGTGCTGGAGTGGCGTTTCGACGACGCGCTGGCGGCGTTCCAGCGTGGTGAGATCTGCGATGCCAAGACCATCATGCTGCTGCAATATGCGGCGATGAATAACCTGTTTGGCGGTTAAAACAGATCACCGGTTTTGCCAATGTCCGACCACTGGCCACCCTCAAGGGTCAGCAAGCGCTCCTTGGCTTCCAGGCCTCCGGCAAACCCGGTCAGTTTTCCTGATGCGCCGATGACTCGATGGCACGGCGCGATGATCGAAATCGGATTGCGCCCGTTTGCCGCGCCGACCGCACGCACCGCGCTCGGATGGCCGATCTGTTCGGCGATCTGGCGGTAGGTGCGGGTTTCGCCAAACGGAATGGTGAGTAGTGCGGCCCAGACTTTTTTCTGGAACTCGGTGCCGGCAAAGTCCAGCTCCAGATCGAACGCGTTTCGCGTGCCTGCAAAATATTCTTCCAGCTGTCGCGCGGTTTTCATCAACACCGGGTTGTCCGGTGCCTCGCTCATCGGTCCGAGGCGCACCCGGTTCGGTTTGTCGTTTTCCCAGAGGATGGCGGCCAGACGTGAACCGTTCGCGACCAGCTTCAACTCACCGACGGGCGAGGGCAGGGTGATGAACGTGTAGGCCATGGAAAAAACTCCGGTACGGGGGCGAAAACTGCGCCCAGCATACTGCCGGATCGGGGAGGCGCAAACCGTAAACGCGACCATACTGGCTGATGCTCTTGAAGCGCTTTCCTACCTTATAAAAAGAAGAGACCGACTCATGAAGTACGAACCTTTTGCCAAATCGCTGATTGCGACCTCATTGGCGCTGAGCTGCCTGATGGCCCACGCCGCTTCGGTTGCCCCGGTTGCCGCCGAAAACGGCATGGTGGTCACCGCCCAGCACCTGGCCACTCACGTGGGCGTCGACGTCTTGAAAAGTGGTGGCAACGCGGTGGATGCGGCGGTCGCCGTGGGTTATGCACTGGCGGTGGTTTACCCGGCGGCGGGTAACCTCGGTGGCGGTGGTTTCATGACCATTCAACTGGCGGACGGACGCAAGACCTTCCTCGACTTCCGGGAAAAAGCCCCGCTGGCCGCAACGGCCAACATGTACCTGGACAAGGACGGCAACGTCATTCCGGACCTGAGTACCCGTGGCCACCTCGCGGTGGGCGTTCCGGGCACCGTGTCCGGCATGGAGCTGGCGCTGAGCAAGTACGGCACCAAACCGCGCAAGGACATGATTGCCCCGGCGATCAAGCTGGCGGAAGAAGGTTTCGAGCTGCAACAGGGCGACGTCGAACTGCTGGAGTACGCTACCGACGTGTTCAAGAAGGACATCAAGGATTCCGGCGCGATCTTCCTGAGCAACGGCGAGCCGATGCAGGTCGGGCAGAAACTGGTGCAGAAGGATCTGGGCAAAACCCTGCGCACCATTTCCGAAAAAGGCGCCGATGGCTTCTACAAAGGCTGGGTGGCCGACGCCATTGTGACGTCCAGCCAGGCCAACAAGGGCATCATCACCCAGGCCGACCTCGACAAATACAAGACCCGCGAACTGGCCCCGGTGGAGTGCGACTATCGTGGCTACCACGTTGTGTCGGCACCACCACCGAGCTCCGGCGGGGTGGTGATCTGCCAGATCATGAACATTCTCGAAGGCTACCCGATGAAAGATCTGGGCTTCCATTCTGCCCAGGGCATGCACTACCAGATCGAGGCGATGCGCCACGCGTACGTGGATCGCAACAGCTACCTGGGCGACCCGGACTTTGTGAAAAACCCGATCGAGCACCTGCTGGACAAGAACTACGCAACCAAACTGCGTAACGCGATCCAGCCGCAGAAGGCCGGCGTGTCGGCGGAGCTCAAACCCGGTGTCGCACCTCATGAAGGCAGCAACACCACGCACTACTCAATCGTCGACAAATGGGGCAACGCAGTCTCGGTCACCTACACCCTCAACGACTGGTTCGGCGCGGGCGTGATGGCGAGCAAGACCGGGGTGATCCTCAACGATGAAATGGACGACTTCACTTCCAAGGTCGGCGTGCCGAACATGTACGGCCTGGTGCAGGGTGAAGCCAACGCTATCGCCCCGGGCAAGGCGCCGCTGTCATCGATGAGCCCGACCATCGTCACCAAGGACGGCAAGGTGGTGATGGTGGTCGGTACGCCGGGCGGCAGTCGCATCATCACCGCGACGTTGCTGACCATGCTCAACGTCATCGACTACGGCATGAGCCTGCAGGAGGCGGTCGACGCGCCGCGCTTCCACCAGCAGTGGATGCCGGAGGAAACCAACCTCGAAGACTTCGCCGCCAGCCCCGACACGAAGAAGATCCTCGAGAGCTGGGGCCACAAGTTCGCCGGGCCGCAGGACGCCAACCATATCGCCGCGATTCTGGTCGGTGCACCGTCGCTGGGTGGCAAACCGGTCGGCAAGAACCGCTTCTACGGCGCCAACGATCCACGGCGCAACACCGGGTTGTCATTGGGTTACTGAGCGGAGTAAAAAGGGGCGGGCACACGTCCGCCCCTGTCTCAAGGACCGATCAAGGAAGGCTCACCATGACCACCGCATTGCTGATCATCGATGTCCAGCGCGCCCTGTGCGCAGGCGAGTACGAGTGCCACGACGCCAAGCGGGTAATCGACACCATCAACGGCCTCAGCGCCCGCGCCCGCAAGTCGGGCATTCCAGTGGTGCTGATCCAGCACAACGAAAAGGACAGTCCGTTCGCTCACGGTGCCGAAGGCTGGCAACTGGCTGAAGGACTGGAAACCGCACCCGGCGATTTGCGCGTCGACAAGACTGCCAACGACTCGTTCTACCAGACCAACCTGCAGAAACTGATCCCCCGGGAGGACTTCGACCGCCTGGTGATCTGCGGCATGCAAACCGATTACTGCGTCAACGCCACCGTGCGTCAGGCCCACCAGCTGGGGTACGACGTGGAACTGGCGGCCGACGCCCATACGACGGTCGACAACGGCAACATGAGCGCCGAAGACATCACCGCCGAGTACAACAAGGATTGGGCGCATCTGAGCGGTTCCGTGGCGCGGATCGATGTGAAGCCGGCGGCCCAGATTACGTTCTGATGGGTTATCACAGTCATTGTGGGAGCGAGCTTGCTCGCGATGGCATTCGTTCAGTCACCGATGATGTTGAATGTGCTGCCCTTATCGCGAGCAAGCTCGCTCCCACAACGACGTGTATGAATCACGCCATTTGCAACCGCCGCACCACGGCCTGAAACCGCTCCGATTCTACCCACTGAAGATCTGCGTCCTCCACCAGCAACATGATCCCCAGGTGATGCTCCAGGTGAAGGGTGATCACCTGACCGTCGACTGCCAGGTCCCAGTAATACTGATCCAGACCGCTGGCCCGGGTTATCCAGGTTCCGTTCAGCGTCTGCTGGAGCTCATCGGCGATACGCTTGAAGGATTCTGTGTCCGAACTGTCCGACAAGTGAATATCTGACTCGGCCATGTGTTGCTCCTTGAATGACGTCGGGAATAAGCGAAGGCATACTGCGACCGCCTGAAATCAAGTCGCAAACATCAACCTGCGAACATCGCTCACCGGCTCGGACACCGCACCGCTCAGCACCAACCGCGTAATCGTCTCCGCCGCCAACGCATAGTCCTCATCCTGCGGCACTTCCCGCCCGGTGATGCGCCCCATCTGCCAGCCAATGTTGGTGTAGGTGCGCGTCGCCGACCAGATGAACAACATCAAATGCTCGGGATCTACCGGGGCCAACAAACCGCGCTCTATCCAGCTGCGCAGGCACTCGACATTGCGCCGGGCTTCGCCGTGCAGCAGGTCGCGGCATTCGTCGGGCAGTTGGCGACCGCCGAGCAGCAACTCGCCGCTGAACACTTTGGCAATTGCCGGATGTTCGCGGGCGATGCGGATGCGGGCGGCGACGTAGGCGCGCAGGCCGATCAGCGGATCGTCACTTTCGCGTAGTACCGCCGAGGCTTCCAGCAACGGTTCGACAAAGCCGAGCAGCACTTTGCCGTAGAGGTGTTCCTTGCTCTGGAAGTAGTAATACAGGTTGGCTTTGGGTACACCGGCGCGAGCGGCGATGTCGCGGGTCTGGGTCGCGTCGAAGCCGTTGGCGGCGAATTCCTCGCTGGCGGCGGCCAGGATCAGTTGCTGGTTGCGTTCGCGGATGCTGCTCATGGACGGCATGAAGGGTCTGGCCATTGCGGGTTCGTAATATACAAAACTATATAGCGATTGGACCAGCGAACTTGTTCTTCAGCGCTATGCTGGTATCAGTTTCGGTAACCTCAGGAAAATGACAATGCCCCTTCAGGCACTGCGCGCCACGACGATTCACCTCGACGCGGTGGCGAAGCTGTTCGACGCCTATCGTGGTTTTTATGGCCAGCCGTCAAATCTCGAGCAATCGCGGGCCTTCATCTCCGAGCGCATGACCGGCAATGAATCGGCGATTTTTCTGGTTGAGGATGAAAGTGGTGAGGCGCTGGGATTCGTCCAGCTATACCCGACGTTCTCTTCGATAGACGCCCACCGAACCTGGCTGCTCAGCGACCTGTTCACCACGCCGGCCTCTCGGGGCCGTGGAGTCGGGCGGCTATTGATGAACACCGCCCGCGACTTTGCCGTCAATACCGGCGCCAAAGGGCTGGTGCTGGAAACCGCCACCGACAATTTCACCGCCCAGGGTTTGTACGAATCACTTGGCTGGGTGCGTGATACGGCCTATTACACGTACACCCTCGATTTGCGTCAAAGCTGAATCGGCTTTTTCAGGTTTTTCCCGAATCAGGTCTTTCCCCGAACGTAGACCATCACTAGAATCCGCCCCCGGCGCTCCGCAATGGAGGCTCTTTGATATCATTTTAGGGACGACATCATGCAATTCGGGAAAATCCTTGCGCTGGGTCTGGTGCTCGCGCTGGGTGGCTGTGCCAGTTTCACCAAGGACGAAGTGGCCCCGGTCACGCTGCCATCGATGGCCAGCTATGCCAACAAGCCAAATGTCTATGTGGATTTCGACTTCTACCAGGGCGAGCCGAAAAGCGCTTCCGCCGTGGAAATGCCGCAAGCTCGGGAGATGCTCAAACCGCAATTGCAAACCGTCCTGAAGGATTCCGGTTTGTTCGGTCGTGTCACCTTCGACCAGTTCGAGAAGCAGCCAGGTGATTACAGTCTGCGTCTGAAGATGTACAACCATCCACCGAATGGCGGTCAGATGGTGCTGGCGTTCATCAGTGGCCTGAGCATGACGATCATTCCGGCCTACGCCACCGACCAATACACCATGAGCCTGGAAACTCTCGATCAGCAAGGCCAGCCGTTGTCCACCGCCAGCAACCATGACGCGGTCGGCACCTGGATGGGCATCTGGTTCCTTCCGCTGGCGTTCAATACGCCAAAAGCGGCGGTGACCGATACGTTCACTCGGCAGGTCAATGCGTTGCTCAAGGAGTGGGCCGACAGCAACCGTCCGAAATATTCGGGCATCTGACGCACGCCAGCAGCAAAAAAAAGAGCCGCAATCGCGGCTCTTTTTTTGCCCTTACTTCAGGGCCTGGATGAACTGTGGATCGCTGTACAGATTCTTCAGCAAGTCCTGCAGCATCGGGTTGTAGGCGTTGGTCGCGTTGGGGATCGCGATAAAGCCGAAAAAGCTGCTGTTCCACTGATGGCTGACATCTTTGGTGGCGTCGTACACCACATCGTTGCCATTGCGCAGGGTGAAGCGCGCAGCGATGGTGCCGTCACCTGTGCCCATGCCGGCGTTCAACTGGTTTTTCACTACCAGCACTTGCAGATGACGCGTCGCCTGCGGATCAAGCAGACCGGCCTTGCGCAGTTCTTCGGTGATTGCGTCCTGGATATGCGCCGGGATGCTGCCTGTCGGCGACTTGATCGGGTTGGCGCGGACCATCAACGAGCCTTCGCCCGATTCGGCAGTGACCTGCGGATTGCTGATCGCGTGCAGCGGCGGGGTTTGCTTGAGCTTTTGAACGTTCTCGAAGCTTGGCTCGTAGCGGGTCATGGTCATGCCACAGCCTTGCAGGAGCAGAGCAAACAGCGGGACCAACAGCAGCGATTTTTTCACGGCAGTTCCTTGCGCGTAGAAGAGGGGGGCGAATTATGGGCAGAGTGCCATCATTGGGCAACTGTCTTCGCCGCCTCATTCACGTTGCCGCAACAAGCCCTCGATCTGCGCCAGTTCCCAGGTACTTAACAGACTCACCGGATCGGTGCCGAAACGCTGCCGGGTGTCGAGGGTCCATTGGCGGCCGTCCGGGCAAAAACAATCAGCGCAGTGATGCAGGCGCTGGCCGTCGAAGTCCAGCTGCAAACGCCAGCCTTCGATTTCGACCGACACCCGATCCGCTCGTGCGCTCGTCACCCGCAAGGTACACACGCCCAACGCGGCATCGCGCAATCGCTGGCACACTTCGCGGCTGGTCAATTCGGTCGGCATCCTGGGCTCCATAGCCTGAAACAGCGCGTCAGCATAGAGCGCACGCCAGCGGATGTCAGCGATCACTGGCCCACGCCGGTGCATTTGCGTAACATCCGCAACCCTCTTTTTCCGCAGCGCTCTTTTGCGCAAATGCATGCGGCCGCGCCCGTCGGCCGCTCTGTCAGGTAAGCCATGAAACCGATTCGTCTGCGCGCCGATGTCCTGGCCGGACTCACCACCTCGTTTGCCCTGTTGCCCGAATGCATTGCGTTTGCGCTGGTGGCTCATCTCAATCCGCTGATGGGCCTGTACGGCGCCTTCATCATTTGCACGTTGACCGCGTTGTTCGGTGGCCGGCCGGGCATGGTTTCCGGGGCCGCCGGTTCGATGGCGGTGGTGATCGTCGCGCTGGTGGTTCAGCACGGTGTGCAATATCTGCTGGCGACGGTATTGCTCGGCGGTTTGATCATGATGGCGTTCGGTCTGTTGCGACTGGGCAAACTGGTGCGCATGGTGCCGCACCCGGTGATGCTCGGGTTCGTCAACGGTCTGGCGATCATCATTGCGTTGGCGCAACTGGAGCATTTCAAGAGCGGTGAGCAGTGGCTCAGCGGCACGCCGTTGTACCTGATGACCGGGCTGGTGCTGCTGACCATGGCCATCGTCTATGTCTTGCCACGCCTGACCCGGGCTGTGCCGCCGGCGCTGGTGGCGATCCTCGGCGTCGGTTTGCTGGTTTATGTGCTCGGTCTGCCGACCCGTACCCTCGGCGACATGGCGCACATCGCCGGCGGCTTGCCGACGTTCGCCTTGCCGGACATCCCGTGGACGCTGGACACCCTGCGCATCATCGCGCCTTACGCGATTCTGATGGCGCTGGTCGGCCTGCTGGAAACCCTGCTGACCCTCAACCTCACCGACGAAATCACCGAAACCCGTGGCTACCCGGATCGCGAGTGTGTGGCGCTGGGCGCGGCAAACGTAGTCTCCGGCGCGTTCGGCGGCATGGGTGGTTGCGCAATGATTGGCCAGACTGTGATCAACCTCAGCTCCGGCGGACGCGGACGCTTGTCCGGCGTAGTGGCGGGTGTGTTGATTCTGCTGTTCATCCTGTTTCTGTCGCCGCTGATCGAGCGGATTCCGCTGGCGGCATTGGTGGGGGTGATGTTCGTGGTGTCGCAACAGACTTTCGCCTGGGCGTCATTGAGGGTGCTGAACAAAGTGCCGCTCAACGATGTGCTGGTGATCATCGCGGTAACGACCATCACCGTGTTCACCGACCTGGCCACGGCGGTCTTGTGCGGGATCATTATCGCGGCGTTGAATTTTGCCTGGCAGCAAGCGCGCGAGCTGTACGCCGACGAACATCTGGAAGCGGACGGCAGCAAACTCTATCGCCTGCACGGCACGCTGTTCTTTGCCTCGACCACGCCGTTCCTCAATCAGTTCGACCCGGCCAACGACCCGCAGCGGGTGACGCTGGATTGCCGGCACCTGAGCTTCGTCGATTACTCGGCCATCGCGGCGCTGAAAACCCTGCGTGAACGCTACGCCAAGGCCGGCAAGCAGTTGCAGGTGTTTCACCTGTCCGAGCGCTGCAAGAAGTTGCTGAAACGCGCCGGGGTCGATCACGACTGACGCGTCCTACGCAGTACAAAATTCAATGTGGGAGCGAGCTTGCTCGCGATAGCGGAGTATCAATCGACAAAGATGCCGACTGATCCACCGCCATCGCGAGCAAGCTCGCTCCCACAGTTTTTTGCATTACGCTGGATTTTCAATGGCGGGGAAATCGATGTCGGTCAGCGCCGCGTTGTTCAGGTAGTTGGTGAGGGTCTGCGCGGCGACGATGGCGATCACTTCGATGATCTTCTTGTCGTCGATGCCGGCAGCGCGGGCGGCGGCGATCTGTTCATCGCTCAGATGACCACGGGTTTCGGTCAGTTGATGGGCGAGGGTGGCAAAAGCATTCAATCGACCGTGACGTGCTTCGATGATTTCCTCTGCTGCCAGCCCGGCCTTGCTGGCGAACAGGGTGTGCGCCGCCAGGCAATAATCGCAACCGTTGACTTGCGAGGTGGCCAGATACACCGCCTCTTTTTCCTTGGCGCTCAGGGACGTTTTGCCCAAGGTTGCCGAGATTTGTACGTAGGCATCCAGCGCAACGGGCGCGGTGGCCAGGGTCTTGAACATATTGGGCAGGAAGCCGATTTTTTTCTGCACGCCTTCAAGTGTCGGGCGAGTGGCGTCGGTGGCGGTTTCGAGGCTGAGAGGGGCGATGCGGCTCATGGTGATTCTCCAAAAGTCCGGTGCGAAGTGCGCCGGGGATGGAGTGAATGCTACGGAACGCGGCTGGTGCTTTGGGTGCAAATCGTCGAGGATATGCGACAGATCGTCCAAACCTGTCGTTGCGAGAATCAGTCATGGATCGCCTTTCTACGTTACTCAGCCATTTCGGCGTCAATGCCGGCACCTTTCACAGCGGCACGTTTTGCGGGGTGAGCGCCTACGGCGGCGATCAGGTGTGCGGGCATGTGCATCTGTTGCAGGCGGGGGAGCTGCTGCTCAAACCGGGCAATGATCCTGAAATCTCGCTCAATGAACCGACCCTGATCTTTTTCCCCCGCCCCATGGCCCATCGCTTGTTCGCCAACGAAGCCATGGGCACGCAATTGGTGTGCGCATCGCTGACGTTCGACGGCGGCGCGGGTAATGCCCTCGCGGCAGCGCTGCCGGATTATCTGGTGCTGAAACTCGCCGACCTTCCCGAAATGGCCAACACTCTGGAGTGGCTGTTCAAGGAAGCGTTCGATGGCCATTGCGGGCGCGAAGCGGTGATGGATCGGCTGTTCGAATTACTGGTGATTCTGTTGTTGCGCCACCTCATCAGCAGTCGCCACCAGCAGCCGGGCATGATGGCGGGACTGGCGGATCCGAAGATTTCCCGAGCCTTGAACCTGATGCACGACCAACCGGCCAAGGCCTGGAGCGTCGCTGAACTGGCGAGCGCCGCCAACCTGTCTCGCGCCGGTTTCGCCGAACACTTCCGGCGGGTAGTGGGGCAGACGCCGGTGGATTATCTGGTGAACTGGCGGATCAGCCTCGCTCAGAAACGCCTGCGCGAGGGACGACCGATTGCCCTGATCGCCGAAGAGGTCGGTTATGAAAGTCCCTCGGCGCTGGCCCGGGCGTTTCGGCGCAAGACCGGGCTCAGCCCGCGGGAATGGAAATCCGGCGCAAGCTGAAAATTATTTGGCGAATTTCTTTGCCCCGGCCACGCACAGGATCACTCCCAGCGTAACCACCAGCATGCCCGCGCTGACATGCTCATGGAGCAAGGTCGCGGCCAGTGCCAGGCCAAAAAACGGCTGCAGCAATTGCAGCTGTCCGACCGCCGCAATCCCGCCCTGCGCCAGCCCGCGATACCAGAACACAAAACCGATCAGCATGCTGAACAGCGAAACGTAGGCCAGGCTCACCCACGCCGACAGGCTGATACCGCTGAGCGAGGCGGGCGCCAGCCACGCACTCAGCATGGCCATCACCGGCAACGACAGCACCAGCGCCCAACAGATCACCTGCCAGCCGCCGAGGGTGCGCGACAGTTTGGCGCCTTCGGCGTAACCGAGGCCGCAGGCGAGAATCGCCGCCAGCATCAGCAGATCGCCGGTGGGCGAGGCGGTCAGTCCTTGCGAGATCGCAAAACCCGTCACCAGCGAACTGCCCAATACCGAAAAAATCCAGAACACCGGACGCGGTCGTTCACCGCCGCGCAGTACGCCGAAAATAGCCGTCGCCAGCGGCAGCAATCCTACAAACACAATGGAATGCGCCGACGTCACGTATTGCAGCGCCAGGGCCGTCAACAACGGGAAACCCACGACCACGCCCAGCGCGACAATCAGCAATGACAACCACTGGTCCCGCGCCGGGTGCCGTTCGCGAAACAGCCACAGCAGACATAACGCCAGGACGCCGGCGATGGTTGCGCGGATGACCGTGAGAAACACCGGGTCGAATTCCAGCACTGCCAGCCGCGTGGCCGGCAACGACCCGCTGAAGATCACAACGCCGATGAAGCCGTTGATCCAGCCGCTGGTTTTTTCCAGGGCCGGGGTGCCGAGTTGGGTGGTTCGTTCCATACGCGTTGCGCTCAGAGGTGGGTTGCGTTGCAACAATCCTAGGGTCGAGAATCAGCACAATCAAAGAATTGTCATGGATACAGCCCGACATGCCGCGCTCCCGTTACAAAACCCTCGTCGACACCTATGCGGCTGACATTCGCGCCGGTCGCCTGCTGCCCGGCACGCGTTTGCCGACTCACCGACAACTGGCGGCCAGCGAAGGACTGGCGCTGGTTACCGCGTCGCGGGTGTATGCCGAGCTTGAGGCCATGGGTCTGGTCAGCGGCGAAGCCGGGCGCGGCACCTTCGTGCGGGAAACCTCGTTGTTGCCGGGGCAGGGCATCGATCAGAAAGATATCGCGGTCGGCATGATCGACCTCAACTTCAATTACCCGTCATTGCCGGGGCAGGCCGAGCTGCTGCGCACCGCGTTGCGGCAACTCGCGTTGTCCGGCGACCTCGAAGCGCTGCTGCGTTACCAGCCCCACGCCGGTCGCCAGCATGAGCGGGCCTCGGTGGCACGACACCTGCAAACACGGGACTTGAATGTCGAGGCCGAGCAGGTGCTGATCGTCAACGGTGCCCAGCAAGGGCTGGCGGTGACGCTGATGGCCTTGCTCAAACCCGGTGATGTGATCGCCGCCGACGCCTTGACCTATTCCGGATTCAAAGTGTTGGCCGAAGCGCTGCACCTTGAAGTGGTGGCGATTCCCGTCAATGAGCAGGGCCCCGATCTGGCGGCCCTCGACAAGCTCTGCCGCCAGCGCCTGGTGCGTGCGGTGTACAGCATGCCGACCCTGCACAACCCACTGGGCTGGGTGATGCCTCTGGAGCAACGTGAGGACTTGATCGCGATTGCCCGCCGGCATGATCTGACGATCATCGAAGACGCGGCCTACGCCTTTCTTGTCGATACCCCGCCGCCCCCGTTGGCGGTTCTGGCACCGGAACGCACCGTCTACGTTTCAGGCCTGTCGAAAAACATCGCCACCGGCCTGCGCGTAGGCTTCATCGCCGCGCCGGTCGAGCGGGTGGCGGCACTGGAGCGGATCATCCGCGCCACCACCTGGAACACGCCTGGCGTGATGACCGCCATCGCCTGCGGCTGGCTGGACGACGGCACCGTCACCTTGCTCGAAGCACAAAAGCGCAGCGATGCTCGGGCCCGGCAAACCCTGGCCGCGCAGATCCTCGACGGCCTGCCGACCGTGGGCCATCCCTCTTCGTATTTTCTTTGGCTGCCGCTGCCGGAAGATGTCCGGGCCGACCATATCGTGGTCGAGTTGATGCACGAACAGGTTTCCGTCACCACCGCAGAACCCTTCACTGTGTCCGCCCATGTGCCCCACGCAATTCGTCTGGCGCTGGGGTCGGTGGACATGCTTGTCCTGCGTCAAGCCTTGCTCAAAGTCCGTCAGGTGGTGGGCGCCTACCTGTAGCGCAACTTGCCGCGCCCGATTACCCTTGGCGCCGCCGACGATCTGGAAAACCCCTGATGAAAAACGCTGCATTCGCTCTCGCCCTGATCCTCAACGCAGGCCTGTTCAGCACGCCGACACTGGCAGCCGGTGACGCCGAGGCCGGCGCAAAAATCTTCCCGCGCCTGTGCGGCGGTTGCCATCAGGTCGGCGAATCCGCCCGCCCGGGCTTCGGCCCGGAACTCAACGGCATCATCGGCCGCCAAGCGGGGACGTCGGCGAATTACGTGTACTCCGACGCCATGAAAAACTCCGGCCTGACCTGGGATCGTGAAACGTTGACGAAGTATCTGAAGGATCCGAAGGGCGTGGTGCCGGGGACTCGGATGATCTTTTGGGGGCTGAGTGACGAGGAGAAGATTGATAATTTGTTGGCGTATTTGCAGACATTTCAGTCCGAGTAGTCGCGGCTGACCGGTTACAACACCAGAATCTTCGGTGACGTGATCAAACTGAAACGGTGCAGTAAGCACCGGTTGGACGTGAAAAAGCCCGGCTGATCAGGCCGGGCTTTTTGTTTGTTCAGCAGTAGAGCGTCAGATTCAGGCGACGCGACGTTCGATCAGACGATCAGCGCCACCTTCAGCAACGCGACGTTCAATCAGGCGATCAGCGCCACCTTCAGCAACACTGCGTTCGATCAAACGATCAGCGCCACCTTCAGCCACACGACGTTCGATCAGACGATCAGCGCCACCTTCAGCAACGCGGCGTTCGATCAGACGATCAGCGCCACCTTCAGCCACACGACGTTCGATCAGGCGATCAGCGCCACCTTCAGCAACGCGACGTTCGATCAGGCGATCAGCGCCACCTTCAGCCACACGACGTTCGATCAGTCGATCAGCGCCACCTTCAGCCACACGGCGTTCGATCAGACGATCAGCGCCACCTTCAGCAACGCGACGTTCGATCAAACGATCCGAACCACCCTCAGCCACACGACTTTCAATCAACCGGTCCGAACCGCCTTCGGCGATCATGGTGTGGGCGGGTTTGGCTGCAAAAGCGTTGACTGCAAGAACCGAGAAAGCGATGCCGAGAAGGATTTGGCGTTTCATGATCGTGTGCTCCAGGGGTGTTGTTTGTTGGGTATGGAGCGGATGTTACGCCGCGGATTTTTTATGAGAACTTCATTGACGTGATGTTGACTATCGACGCCAGCAATGAATGCCAGGACCCTTGTTCTAGGGCGCCAGCGGCCGAATGCACAGCTCTCCGGTGGCGCGGATCAATGCCAGATCATGCAGTGCATCACGACTCAGACCGGTGCGCGCCTTTGCCAGCCACGCCGGACAGTTCGGGTCGTGGCGGTAGGGTGTGAAGTCGGCATATTGCTGCAACAGACGGGTTTGCAACTCATCCAGACGCGGGCGAATCTGCTTGCCCAGATCCGGGCGCGGCGTATCGGGCGCCGCACCGGACGCTTGCCATTGTGCGAGCAAACCGTACTGCACCAGTTTGTTGGCCTCAATCTGCGCGGCGATCAACTGCGCGACGTCTTCCGGGTCGAGCTGGCGTTCGGTGGCGAGCTTGCGCGCGTTGTCGAGCACCTGCGCTTCACGGGGACTGTCCTGGATCGGCTTGCCGCTGTCCCATTTGGTCAGGGCGACGAGGTCACCGATGTTCAGGCGTTCGTTCAGGGTGTTCATCAATCCTTGCACTACCTCGGGCGAGGGCGCAGGGCTGGCGTGGGCAGTCGACGCCAGTACAGTCAATAAAGTGCAGCTCAGCAGAAACGGGGAACGGCGCATGGGAGGGATTCACTTCCTGTCGTGATGGAAAGACTATGCAGATGGGTCGAGGTGCAGATTACGAAGTTTTAATGCAAACGGGTACGACCTGAACGGCATTGCATACCTTAGACTCTGTCATCAGCTCCTGCCCCGAGATGGATCCTCAATGCAAACCCCCGCTCATTCCCCCCTCTGGAAAACCTACTTGCTGTTCCTGGCCCCAATGGTGCTGTCGAACTTCCTGCAATCGATGTCAGGCACGGTCAACAGCATCTACATCGGCCAGATGCTCGGCACGCAGGCGCTGGCGGCGGTGTCCGGCATGTTTCCGATCATCTTTTTCTTCATCGCGCTGGTCATCGGACTGGGCGCCGGGGCAGGGGTGCTGATCGGTCAGGCGTGGGGGGCGCGTGAGTCGCATATGGTCAAGGCGATTGCCGGGGCGACGCTGTTGCTGGGGGTATTGATCGGGCTGGTGGCGGCGGTGCTGGGCAGTGTGTTTGCGCGCCAGGCCTTGCAGGGGTTGGGGACGCCGACGGATGTGCTGGATGATGCGGTGGCCTATGCCCGGGTGATGATGTGGACCTTGCCGGTTGTGCTGGTGTACGTGCTGTTCACCCAGTTGTTGCGTGGGGTGAGCGACACGCTGTCGCCGATGCTGGCGCTGTTATTGTCGACCATTGTCGGGCTGGCGCTGACCCCGGCGTTCATTCGTGGCTGGTTCGGCCTGCCGCAACTGGGCATTCAGAGCGCGGCGTTCGCAGGCCTGGCCGGAACGCTGGCGGCGATGGCGTGGCTGTCATGGAGCCTGATCCGCAAGGGCCATCCGCTGGCGCCGGATCGCGAGTTTTTCGCGTCGCTGCGACTGGACGGCGCGATTCTCGGCAAAGTGCTGCGTATCGGTCTGCCCACCGGGGTGCAAATGATCGTGCTGTCGCTGTCGGAGCTGGTGATTCTGGCGCTGGTCAACCAGCACGGCTCGCAGGCGACGGCGGCGTATGGCGCGGTCACGCAGATCGTCAACTACGTGCAGTTTCCGGCGCTGTCGATTGCGATCACCGCGTCGATCCTCGGCGCCCAGGCGATCGGCGCCGGACGGCTGGAGCGGATGGGCCCGATCCTGCGCACCGGGCTGTGGATCAACGTGTGCCTGACCGGTGGTCTGATCCTGTCGGGTTACCTGTTGTCGCACTGGTTGCTCGGGCTGTTCCTGACCGAAGACTCGACCCGGGCGATGGCCGAACACCTGTTGCACATCATGTTGTGGAGCCTGCTGATCTTCGGTTTCCAGGCGATCATCGGCGGCATCATGCGCGCCAGCGGCACGGTGCTGGTGCCGGTGGGCGTGGCGATCATCTGCGTACTCGGCGTGCAATTGCCGGCGGCCTACTGGCTGGACGGGCAGTTCGGTCTGCAGGGCGTGTGGATGGCGTTTCCGATCGCGTATCTGGGGATGCTGGTGTTGCAGACGCTGTATTACACGCGGGTCTGGAAGCATCAGAAGATCGAGCGGCTAGTGTAGGAATCAACGAAAAATAACTGTTTTCCTGTCGCAAAGCGTCGTAGCTTAGCCGCCCATAACGATAAGGACATTGGAGCGGGTTCGTGGGTGTTTATCGATTGTTGCTGGCGGTGCTGGTGGCTTTGTCCCATATGGGGATCAAATTCGCGGGGCTGAATCCGGGTGTGGTCGCGGTGATCTCGTTTCTGATCATCAGCGGTTTCGTGATGACCTCGCTCATCGAACGCAATTACAACGCATTGAGTAAAGTCGGCCTGTTTTACGTGGACCGGGCGTTGCGGCTCTACCCACAGTTCCTGTTCTATCTGTGCCTGTCCTGTGCCGTGATCTATTTCTTGCTGCCCGGTACGCCTCAGGCTGCCGAGCTGACCTTCAGGCACATCGTCGCGAACCTGACGATCGTGCCCCTCGATTTCTACATGTTCGGACTGGCCGGAACCGAACTCATGCCGCCGGCGTGGTCGCTGGGGCTGGAGCTGTGTTTCTACCTCGCGATTCCGTTTCTGCTGATCTTCAAACTTCGCGGGGTGGCATTCGTGCTGTCCGTCGCGGTGTTCCTGGTCGCCTGCCTGGGCTACATCAACACCGATGTCTATGGCTACCGACTGCTGCCGGGCGTGTTGTTCATGTTTCTCTGCGGCAGCTATCTTTACGGCAAGCAAGCCAAGGGCCGGTTGATCGTGGCAGGCACCCTGGTGGGGGCGGCCTTGCTGTTTATCGCAATCATGGCTGGCTGGATCGAGCGGCGCCCCTTCAATGCCGAAGTGACACTGGGCGTCGCGCTGGGCATTCCCGCCGTGTTTTTGCTGACGAAACTGCGCCAGCATCCGCTTGACGAATTCTTCGGCAACATCAGTTATGGGGTGTTTCTCAATCATTTCGTGGCGATGTACCTGCTGCGTGCCCTTTGGCCGCTGGCCTACATCGGCTGGTACACCGAAGCCGTGATGGTCTTGTCCTTTGTCATGAGCATCGTGTCCTACCATGCCGTCGAACGACCGGCCCTGAAGCTGCGTCACAAAGTGCGGGCCGGCGTGCGATTGGGCGTGGCACAGGCACCCGGCAGTCAATCGGTTGCCTGAATGGCTTCAGTCCGGTTGGCCAGCCCGGATCTTTGGACGCCGATGTTGCCACGGCAACGCTTCTTCAAGTTGCGCTGCCAGGCGCGTATGGCCGACGAAGTGGCGTAACCGAAGGATGTTTGCTTAAGTCATTCGAGACCCATCGGGCGCCGGAGCATTCCATGTCGATTCGATTGTTGTTGGCGGCCGCGTGTTGCTTGATCGTCGTCCCTGCCGCGCAGGCGGTTGAGTACACCCGGGTCAATACCACCGCCAGCCAGATCAGTTTCACTTACAACCAGATGGGCTCGCGGATGTACGGCACGTTCGGCAAGTTCGACGCGACGCTGGATTTCGACACCGACAACCTCGCCAGTGCCCGCACCACACTGCACATCGACCTCACCAGCATCGACGCCGGCAGTGAAGACGCCAACACCGAACTGGTGAAACCGGCATGGTTCGACACCGAAAAATTCCCGGTGGCAGTGTTCGAATCGACCCGCTTCAGCCCGGCCGGGGACAACCGTTATCTGGTCGACGGCCACCTCACCCTCAAAGGCATCACCCGGGAGGTGCAGGTGCCGGTGCAGCTCAAGCCCGACAGCAGCATCGGCATCTTCGACGGCGAACTGGTGCTCAAGCGCGACGAGTTCGGCCTCGGCGCGGGGGAGTGGGCCGATACCGTGGTGTCGAAGGATATCGACATCAAGTTCAAGGTCGTTACCCCCGCGCAGTGACCGGCCTCAATACGCCCGCCAGTGCCCCGGCATCCAGCGCCATTGGTTGCCGGCCCAGCGGTAATGCCCGGCGACCCAGTGATAGCCCGGCGCAGGCATTGCCGGAACCACTTCGACGATCGGGGGTGGCCGATGCGGGCGAGCCGGTTCGACGACACAGCCTGACAAAGCGATTGCCACCAGCGTGGCAGCGAGCAAGGGTTTCATGGTTTTCGGGGAACGCGGAACGTTCATGACAGCTCCTCAAGGCCTGCGTCGGGAAATCAAAGCAGCTGAAAATTGGACGCCAAATCGGCGAAAAGTCCGTTCTCGGGCAGATGAAATTTTTGTCAGGCTTGCACAAGGTATGATGTCGCGGTTCGCCGGTCGCTAAAGCTGCGCGGCAACTTGTGTTTTACCGTTGGAGTCCGCCCGCCATGCCCCGCATCACCCACTACAAATCCCCATGCCCCGAAGGTGTCAACAGCCAGATCCTGCAGATGGTGGTCGATAACCTGACCGACATCAGTGCCATCGGCCTCGGCCCGAGCAACCTGCTGTACAACGTCTATCAGTACGCGGTGGGCTACGAGGTGCATCTGTATCTGGAGGCATTGAACGGCGAGAAGGGCACAGAAGTGGAACTGCTGGTGGCCACCGACGACGATGATCCGGAGCAGGTGACCGGCTTCCTGTTGTACCTGCCGGTGCAGGGCGATTGGGAGGCGTGCAACGTGGCCTATCTGGCGGTGCGCGAGGGGCATCGGCGTCAGGGCGTGGGCCGTTCGTTGATCGCGGACATGGTGGCGCGTTACCCCCATGCCGAGTTGACCTGCAGCGTCGGCAAGGTGCCGTATTTCGAGGCGCTGGGCTTTGAAGTGCTGGGTCGATTGGAGACGCAGGTGCTGATGAGCACCCGGCATTACCGCAGCAACGGGCTGCGCGGTTTCATCGACACCACACCGATCTACCGCTCACTGGAAGTGCAGCAAATCCACACCTACCTGCTGCAAAAACACGGCAAACGCGCAATGCTCGATGCGGAGAAACAGCGCGACCGGCATCTGGATCAGGTCACTCGGCGCACTGAAGAATTTGTCCGCCAGCGCCTGACCGTTCACTGATTCTCTTCGAAACGGCAAAAGCCCTTGTTGCGATCAGCGCAGCAAGGGCTTTTTTGTGCCGGTGATATCAGGACAGTTTCACGTTCATGGTGATGCGCGCCGTAAACACTTTCTTGCCCTCGGCATCATGGACATCCACCGGCACGATCTTGTCGCCTTCGGTCTGCCAGTCCAGCCCGTCGCCATTGGCCACGGCGGTCACGTCGGTCTTGGCCTTGGCCAGGTATTCGACGGTCATGCCTTTGGGAATCCAGCGCGCGCCGGCGGGAATCGACACGTCGGTCATCATCCCGGCCGCCAGTTCGGCGGCATTGCACAGGGCGATGGCATGCACGGTGCCGAGGTGGTTGGTGATCTCGCGGCGAAACGGCACTTGTACTTGCGCCGAACCGGCGCGCAATTCAGTCACCAGCGGGTTGATGGTGCTGAAGTACGGCGCGACCTGGCAGGCCATCTGGCTGAACGCCTGGGAACCGACGCTGTTGAACATGCTGAGAAACTGACTCATGGAAGAAGCCTCGCGGTTAGAGATTTACAGAATGATGTTCCGTTACAGAATAATGTTCTGTAACGGAACGGTATTCTGTCCGCGGGAAATCTGTCAACCTGTGCGCGTTTCGATGACCGGCACCGATGTGCCCTTTACCCGGATTTTCAACGCCCATGGACACCGCAGATCTACTCGAACGCAGCTACCCCGGCCGCCGCGCCGAACTCAAGCGCGACATCTTTCGCAAGGCCTTGCGCCTGTTCAACGAGCAAGGCATCGAGGCCACCACCATCGAAATGATCCGTGCCGAGTGCGACACCAGCGTCGGAGCGATCTACCACCATTTCGGCAACAAGGAAGGACTGGTGGCCGCGCTGTTCTTCACCGCGCTGGAGGATCAGGCGCGCCTGCGTGACGCCTATCTGGCGGAGGCGACGACCACCGAAGAGGGCGTGCAGGCGCTGGTCTACAGCTACGTGGATTGGGTCGAGAACCAGCCTGAATGGGCGCGGTTCCAGTATCACGCGCGTTATGCCGTGACCCGGGGCCCGCACAAGGATGAACTGGCCGAGCGCAACAAGACTCGCAACCTGGGCCTGCGCAACTGGCTGGCCGAGTCCGGACGCGCCGCTGAACTCAACGAGTGCCCGGCCGAACTG
This sequence comes from Pseudomonas sp. B26(2017), assembly GCF_002113045.1. Taxonomy (NCBI): domain Bacteria; kingdom Pseudomonadati; phylum Pseudomonadota; class Gammaproteobacteria; order Pseudomonadales; family Pseudomonadaceae; genus Pseudomonas; species Pseudomonas sp. B26(2017). The sequence continues at coordinate 214,897 of NZ_NEJJ01000011.1, forward strand.
TTGCCGTCGCTGATCGTCGGTCAGGCCGACAGCTATTGCCGGGCGTGGTTGTCCGGGCGAGTGCAGGGCAGTCCGAAGGCGTATCGCGAATTGCTGGCCCAGGCCGCATGGCGTTCGATCCGCCGCGAACCCGAACGCTGATTTTCAGAGACAAAAAAAGAGCCTCAAGACTCTTTGATGGGGAGGAAGTAGAGCCCGCGAGGCTCAAGATGCGCATGAAGCCAGGTGCGGGCTTGATTGGGGTTCAGAGCACCCGCACCTCCGCAGCAGCCTGGTGGCCCAGGCGACTGCGTAACTCCATCGTAGGAAGGTGAGGTTATGCACTCAAGTACCGTCAGTCACCTGCATTTGAGGCGCGGGCGGCTCCCTCCACCCCAGGGGCATCAGCGTGTCAGCGAGCGCCCGGCCAGCCGGCTTTTTCGAGGGCTGCGCGCAGGGTGGCAGCATCCAGCCCCGACACCGAATGCCCGTTGCCTTCGGTACTGTCGCTGGCCAGCAAGGCGTTGATGATCGCTTCTTCCACCGCCTCGGTCGCCGCCAGAAACAGCTCGCTGATGTGGTCGTTGTTGACCATGCGCAGGCCGTCGCAGGTCGGTGAACCTTTGCCTTCATAGGCGGCGGGCGGGACATGATCGTTGCCGGTGGCGAAGGCGATGAAAATGTCGCCGCTGTGATCCTCGTTGCCGCCGCCGGTGCGCGCCAGACCGAGGCTCGCCCGTTGCGCCAGCCGCGTGCATTGATGCGGCAGCAACGGCGCATCGGTGGCCAGGCACACGACGATCGAGCCCATGCCCGGATGCGGCAACGAAGCGCGCAGGAACGGCGAATCCACCTGTTCCATGTAACGCCCGACCGGGTAGCCGTCGACCCGCAACTCGCTGCGAATCCCGTGGTTGGCCTGGACGATGGCGCCCACCGTCCAGCCACCCTGAACCTTGCTCAATCGGCGTGATGCGGTGCCGATCCCGCCCTTGAATTCATGGCAGATCATGCCGCTGCCACCGCCCACCGCGCCTTCCTGCACAGGGCCGTCAACGGCATTGTTCAGCGCTTCGGCCACATGTCTGGGCTGCACATGAAAGCCGTTGATGTCGTTGAGCAGACCATCGAAGGTTTCCAGCACTACCGGCATGTTCCAGTAGAGCCGACCGTCGTCCGGTTGCTGCTCGCGATCCAGTTCGATCAAGGCATCGCGCACCACACCCAGGCTGTGGGTGTTGGTGAAGGCGATCGGACTGGTCAGCAGGCCGGCCTCACGAATCCATTCCAGCCCTGTGGCATCGCCGTTGCCGTTGAGTACATGAACGCCAGCGAAACACGGTTGCGCGTTGGGCGAACCGACGCGGGGTTCGATCAGGGTGACGCCGGTGCAAATGTCACGACCGCTGGCGCTGCGGCCGCGCACGTTGCTGTGGCCGACCCGTACGCCGGGTACGTCGGTGATGGCGTTGAGCGGGCCGGGCTGCAATTGGCCGATGCGGATATGGAGATCGCGGGCACGTGGTTTCATTGATGTTCTCTCTATTGGAAGGCAGTGATTTGAATAGTTGTTACTGGCCATTCTTGATCTTGCTCCAGACCCGCGTGCGCACTCGCTCGGTGGCTTTGGGCAACGGCTCGAGGGTGTACAACGTGGCCATCGCCGTGGCGGACGGGTATACCGCCGGGTTGTCGCGAGTGGTCCGGGCAACCAGTGCCGTGGCGGCGCGATTGCCATTGGGGTAGGAAAGGTGATCGCTGACCGGTGCAATCACTTCGGGCCGCAGCAAATAGTCAATGAACGCGAGACCCTGAGCCGGATGCGGCGCGTCCTTGAGCAACACCAGCGTGTCGAACCACACCGGCGCGCCTTCCTTCGGCAGGCTGTACTGAATTTTCACGCCGTTGCCGGCCTGCTCGGCGTTGGTCTTGGCTTCGAGCATCGCGCCGGACCAGCCGACTGCCACGCAAATGTTGCCGTTGGACAGATCGCTGATGAATTTCGAGGAATTGAAGTAGGCGATGTGCGGGCGCAGTTTCAGCAGCAGCGCTTCGGCTTTCTGATAGTCCGCGGCGTTGGTGCTGTTCGGCGGCAGGCCGAGGTAGTGCAGCGCGACCGGGAGCATTTCCGAGGGCGAATCAAGCATCGCCACGCCGCATTCGCCGAGCCTGGCCAGGTTTTCTTCCTTGAACACCAGATCCCAGGAATCCACTGGCGCCTTGTCGCCCAGCACGGCACGTACCTTGTCGACGTTGTAGCCGATGCCGTTGGTGCCCCACAGATACGGCACGGCGTACTGGTTGCCGGGGTCGTTGTTGGCCAGTTTGCCGAGCAGATCGTTGTCAAGGTTCTTCCAGCCCGGCAGTTGTTCGCGGGGCAACGGGGCGAGGGCGCCGGCCTTGATCAGGGTCGGCAGGCTGAAGTTGCTCGCCACCACCACGTCGTAGCCGCTGCGGCTGGTCATCAGTTTGCCTTCCAGCACCTCGGCGCTGTCGAAGGTGTCGTAGACCGGTTCGATACCGCTGTCACGCTTGAAGTCATGCAGGGTGTTCGGGCCGATGTAGTCGTACCAGTTGTAGACATGCACGCTCGGCGCATCGGCCGCCTGCGCACTCAGCGCTGCGGACAAAACGCCCATCAGCCCCAGGTTGATATACCCACGATGACCACGCATGATGCGGCACTCCTGGCCTGTTGGCAGGCCGGTGATGAACAGGAGTGGTCAGCCTATCGGGCGGGCCGCACCGCACCCATTCCCATCATGGGTTACTCAAAAGGGGTAGTGCGTGGACGCGTTGCTGCAGGAATTGCCGGTGCATCAGAGCCTGTCGCGGGTGTTCGCAACGGTCGGTCAGGACGGTTTCTGGCGGGCGCTGGTGGATACGCTGCGGTTGCTGGTGCCGCTGGACAATGCGCTGGTGGCGGTGATGCAGGCGGGGCGGCCGCCGCAATTGCTGATCGACTTCGACAGCCAGGGGCGCGCCGACGAGCAGGAAGAACTGGCCGGTTACTGTGCCGGCATGTACCTGCTTGATCCGTTCTATCAGGCCGCCGTCGCCGGGATCGCCGACGGTCTGCACAGCCTCGCGGCCGTGGCGCCGGACCAGTTTCTGCACAGCGAGTACTACCAGAGCTACTTCCGTTCGGTGGTCGGCGCGGATGAGCTGCAATTTCTGGTCAATCTCGATGACGGCGTGCTGGGCTTGTCGATGGGCCGCTCGACGGCGTTCAGTTTGCAGGAGCAGGGGCGCCTGCTCTGCGTGCGGGACTGGGTGCTGTCAGCGATGCGCCGGCATGTGCAGTTGATGCCGCCGCAAGGCGCAGCGGTCGAGGCGCCGGTCGGTGATATTGCGGCGCTGCTCGACCGCTTCGACGCCCGCCTGACTGTGCGCGAAATCGACACGGCGCGCCTGATTCTCCAGGGCTTTTCCAGCAAGGCCATCGCCCAGTACATGAGCATTTCGCCGGAGACCGTGAAGGTGCACCGGCGCAATCTCTATCACAAGCTCAACGTCACCGGGCATGGCGAGTTGTTTGCGCTGGTATTGCGCCCGCGCTGACGGGGTCAGCCGATCTGCTTGAACAGCAGCGCCTTCAGGCCGCTTTCAGGATCGACATCGGGAAACTCCGGCGGATTCTCCAACCTTTGCTCGAAGCGCAGGCTTGGCGCTTCCTGGGTCACGCCGTCGATCAGGAAGTTCGAACCGAACGAAGGATCGTTCATGCACGCCAGCACCGTGCCTTGCGCGGTGAGCAGTTCCGGCAGACGACGCAGCACACGCCGGTAATCCTTGGTCAGCAGAAAACTGCCTTTCTGGAACGACGGCGGGTCGATGATCACCAAATCGTACGGGCCGCTGTTGATCACCTTGCCCCAGGATTTGAACAGGTCATGGCCCAGGAAACTCACCTTGCTCAGGTCATGCCCGTTCAACCGGTGATTGTCGCGGCCCCGGCTCAGGGCGGCGCGGGACATGTCGAGGTTGACTACATGGCTGGCGCCGCCCTCGATGGCCGCCACCGAGAAGCCGCAGGTGTAGGCGAACAGGTTCAGCACCCGTTTGCCCGCCGCTTGTTCGCGCACCCAGTTGCGGCCATAACGCATGTCGAGGAACAGCCCGGCGTTCTGCTTGCGGCCCAGGTCCACGCGGTATTTCAACCCGCCCTCGGCGATGGTCATTTCGTCGATCTCGTCCCCCAGCAGCCATTCGGCGGTGCTTTGCGGCAAGTAACGGTGCTGGATCAACAAAGTATGGGCGCCGGATTGCTGCCATTGCTCTGAATCGGTGATCTCCAGCAACAGACGTTTAAGGTCTTCCAGCTGCGAAGCCTCGGGCTCCTTGAACAGCGACACCAGCACCACGCCCTGCAGCCAGTCCACGGTGACTTGCTCCAGCCCCGGCCAGCAACGTCCGCGCCCATGGAACAGGCGCCGGGTTTCGGTCGGTGCCGACGTCAGCGCCGTGAGCAGATGGGTGTGAAGAGTGGCGAGGGCTTGAGGGTTCATCAATCGGAATCGGCCAGAAAAAGGGCGGGCATTTTAACCACAAACAGGCCGTGACGAGGGCTTGCCGACCGACGTTATCGAAAAGACCTGTATCTAAAATGAATTTCTGTACAAGGTGTCGCTCATACCAGATAAGCAGCGGGTTCAATCCGCTGAAAATGTTCATGTTGTTCAGGGAGTGCCAGTTCATGTGTCCAGTTCCGTCGTCGAGCGCGCACCTTCCTGACGGGTTGATTCTGGTAGTGGAAGACGATCCGTTGATTCTGGAGTTTCTGTGCGAAATTCTTCAGGAGGAAGGTTTCAAGGTGGAGCCGCAGACCAGCGCCGATGCGGCGTCGCAATACCTGGAGGAGCACGCGCCGGAAGTCGCGCTGTTGCTGACCGATATCACTATGCCCGGCACGCTTAACGGCGCCGACCTGGCCAATCTGGTCGGTGATCGCTGGCCGGACAAACCGGTGATGGTCATGTCCGGCTATGAAACACCGGAAACCTCGGGCGTGAAGCATCCGGTGGCGTTCATCAAGAAGCCCTGGGCCATCGGGCAGTTGCTCGATTGCGTCGACGGTGCGTTCAAATCCAAGGCGCCGCGGCTGCACTGAAGCGTCTCGCAAGTGCTACATTGCCGGGCATCGTTGCCCGGCCCCTTGCGAGGAAGTGATCTTTTGTCTGCTCACGATGCTGTTTTCAATCGCGCGTTCGGCGCGTTCCTGTTCGACATGGACGGCACCGTCCTCAACTCCATTGCCGCTGCCGAGCGAATCTGGTCCGCCTGGGCCGTGCGCCACGGGGTGGACGTCGACACGTTCCTGCCGACCATCCACGGAGCGCGCGCCATCGACACCATCACGCGTTTGAACCTGCCGGGCGTGGACGCCGAGGCGCAAGCGGCGTTCATCACCGAGGCGGAAATCGAAGACGTCGAAGGCATTGTCGAAATCCCCGGTGCGGCGGCGTTTCTCAAGTCGTTGCCGGCGGATCGCTGGGCCATGGTGACTTCGGCGCCTCGGGACCTGGCGTTGCGGCGGATGGCGGCGGCAGGGATTCCTGAACCGATGGTGATGGTCACCGCCGAGGACGTGACCGCTGGCAAACCTGATCCGGCCGGTTATCGGCTGGCGGCCGAGCGTATGGGCCTGGAACCGGCGGACTGCCTGATCTTCGAAGACGCCACCGTCGGTATTCAAGCCGCTGAAGCCGCCGGTGCGCTGTTGATGATCATCACCACGACTCACCAGCATCCGCTTGAAACCGCCCACGCGACCATCGCCAGCTACCGCGACCTCACGCTGAACATCGACAGCGACGGCCAGTTGCGCCTGCAACCTCAATAAACACCGGGCACCAAGCGCCAGCTGCGCGCGCAATAGGCGTCGTATTCGGCGCCGAACTGCGTGCGCAGCAAGGCCTCTTCGGAGTGGATGCGGGCGATCAGCGGGATCAGCGTCAGCGCTGCCAGCAACAGGCCGACCACCGAGCGAAACGCCAGCGCCCAGCCGATCGCATTGATCACCAGCCCCAGATAACTGGGGTTGCGCAGATGCCGATAAATGCCCTCGGTCACCAGCCGATGCCCCGGCTGAATCGCCACCAGCCCGCTGAACCGATTGCCAAGCACAAACACCGGCCACAAGCGCAACACGCCACCGACAATGAACAGCAACGCTCCCAACCAGCGGGTGCCTTCGCGGCCGATGGTCCAGAAACCGATGCGGTCGCAGTAAGCCGGCAGAACGGCACTAACGAGACCGATCACCGCGAACGCCGGAATCACCCAGCGATTGGCCCGATCCTCGCGTTCGCCGGTGCTCAGGTTCACTTCCGTGAACAGCGACGCCACCACCATGGCCAGCGTGGCCAGCGCCACCACGACCAGCGCCCCGTGAGAAAAAAACACCGCCACGCCACCGATGCCCCACATCGCCAGGCCCAGATAGGCGAGGGTGGCGAGCACTGCGACCACGGTCATTTGCGCTGACATTTTCATAGGCACCTCACGGCTGTTCCGTTCAGTGTAGATCCCGGCACGATCCCCGGCGTTTAACCGCTGGCAGGGCCGTGGGCTAAACTCCAGACAGAGACCTTCCGATCATCCGATTCGCCGCTTCGGGAGTCCGCCATGCTGTACATCCGCACGCCGCTGATCGTCCATCCAAGTCTGTTGACCGCATCCCGGCGTATCTGGCTGAAGCTGGAAAACCAGCAAACGTGCGGCTCGGGGGTGAGTATCAGTGCGCAACGGTTGGGGGAGTGGGCGCGGATGGGGATTTGAGCGCTCAGGGATTGCGCGTTGACCGCCGGCTCCGTCCAGCTCCGCCACCCACTTCAATTCCCCACACTGGAAATCCACATCGCCGCAATCCATGGCGTCGATGTCAAGGCGACTGCACTACAATTCTCGCTGGCCGGTCCGGCCGGTTTCTGGCAGGCCATGCGTGATGCGAAACGGGTGTCCTGACGTGCACCATTACCCATTGATGAGGTGAAAGCATGAAGATCGATCTGAGCGGAAAACTGGCGATTGTCAGCGGCAGCACGGCGGGCATCGGTTTGGGCATCTGCCAGTCGCTGGCCGAGGCAGGCGCTACGGTGGTGGTGATCGGTCGCGACGCGGCCAAGGTCGAGCAGGCGCTGGCAAGCATTCGCGACAAGGTGCCGGGCGCGCAACTGCGCGGTCTGACGGCGGATCTGGGCACGGCCGAAGGCGCGCAGAAACTATTCGCCGCTGAACCGAAAGCCGACATCCTGGTGAACAATCTCGGGATTTACAACGCCGTGGATTTTTTCGACGCGCCGGACGATGAGTGGACGCGCTTTTATGAAATCAACGTGATCTCCGGCGTGCGCCTGTCGCGCCATTACGTACCGGCGATGGTCGAGCAGGGCTGGGGCCGGGTGATTTTCCTGTCTTCGGAATCCGGCGTGGCTACCCCGGCCGACATGATCAACTACGGCGTGACCAAAAGCGCCAACCTCGCGGTGTCCCATGGCCTGGCCAAACGCCTGGCGGGCACCGGGGTGACGGTCAACGCGATCCTGCCCGGGCCGACCTTGACCGACGGAGTCGAGGAAATGCTCAAGGATGCCGCCGCCGAGTCTGGCCGCAGCCTGCGGGACGAGGCAGACGCGTTTGTTCGCCGGGCCCGTCCGAGCTCGATCATCCAGCGTGTGGCGGATGTCGAAGAGGTCGCGCACCTGGTCACCTACATCGCTTCACCGCTGTCCTCGGCCACCACCGGCGCCGCGTTGCGGGTCGACGGCGGCGTGGTCGACAGCCTGACTATCTGAATTCATTGAGAGAGACTTTTCATTTATGGCAACAGCATCGGCAACGATCGACATCCCGGCTTCGGCCGATCAGGTCTGGCAATTGATTGGCGGCTTCAACACCTTGCCGGACTGGCTGCCGTTCATTCCCAACAGCGAACTGAGCGAAGGCGGGCGCGTGCGCACTTTGCAAACTGCTGACGGCGCGGTGGTGGTCGAGCGTCTGGAGACGTTCGATAACGCGGGCAAAACCTACAGCTATTCGATTCTGCAGGCACCGTTTCCGGCCACCGATTATCTGGCGACGATTCGTGTTGAAGCCCAGGGGCAGGGCGCGCGGGTGACGTGGTCGGGGCGCTTCACGGCCAAGGGCGTGAGCGATGAGGAGGTGGTGGCGTTGTTCAGCGGCGTCTATCAGGGCGGGCTTGAGGCCCTGCGCGCCAACTACCCCACCTGAGTTTGTTGATCGTTCCCACGCTCTGCGTGGGAATGCCTCAAGGGACGCTCCGCGTTCCAGCTCTGGAAGGGACGCGGAGCGTCCCGGGCTGCATTCCCACGCAGAGCGTCGGAACGATCTATGAAGGTCAAGCCTGTGAAATCAGGCTCTGCCGACAATCCAGCACCAGCTTCGCCCCGCCCAGATCGCTGCGTCCTACCTCAAGGCTGAACCCGTGCAGGTTGACGATCGCCGCGACGATCGACAGCCCCAGGCCAAAACCATTTTGCAGTTGCCCGCCCTCGGCGCGGTAGAAACGCTGGAACACCGCTTCCCGCTCGGATTCGGGAATGCCGGGGCCGGAGTCATGCACTTCGATCCGCGTATGCCCCGCATCATTGACCCCGCGCAACACCACCGTGCCACCGGCCGGGGTGAACTTGATCGAGTTGCTCAACAGGTTCGCCAGGGCTTCAAACAGCAACGCCCGGTCACCGTTCAGCATGGGCAGGGTTTCTGGCATGTTCAGTTCGAAACGCAGCTCGTCGTCTTCGGCCAGCGGCAGATAGAATTCGTGCAGTTCCTGCAACAACAACACCGGATCAAGCTCGACAAACCCCGAGCGCCGCTGACGATCCTCAAGTTCCGAAATTCTCAGCAACCCGCGAAACCGTGCCATCAGCGTATCGGCCTCGGCCAGCACCAGATCCAGTTGCGCCGCTTCCGGCGAGCCTTCGCCGGCCTGTTGCTGCATGCGATACAACTGCGCCCGCAAACGGGTCAGCGGGGTGCGCAGGTCATGGGCGATGTTGTCGCACACGCCTTTGACTTCATTCATCAGGCGCTCGATGCGATCGAGCATGGCGTTGACGATGGCGGCGAGCATGTCCAGCTCATCGCGGCGATTGGACAGCGGCAAACGGTGAGTCAGGTCGCCGGCGACAATCGACTGGGCGCTGGCCTGGATCGCCCGAATCCGCCGCAGCGGCCGCCGACGCAGCAAATGCCAGCCGATGATCCCCGGCACAATCGTCAGCGATACGCCCCAGAACAACGCATGCAGAATGATTTTCGTCACCGCGAACAGCGAACCGTTGTCCCGCAGCAGCACCAGCCAGCGGCCGTCGCGGGTCGGGGTGGCGACCGCGTCGCAACTGTCATTGGGCAGGGTCGGATCGTCGGAGTCGGCGCATTCGCTGAGCATGTGGATCTTGCCGTCCAGCGGCAGCCCCTCGGGGATTTTCTGCAACGCGCCGCCGAGGTAGCGGTGCTGGGCGTCAAACAGGCCGTAGGCGTCGATGCCGCGAATGTCGAAGGTCATGCTGGCGGCGAGCGCGTCTTCCAGTTGATCGCCGCGAAAGTGCGAAAACAGATGCTGACGTTGCATCAGCGAATGCTTGGCGAGGTTGTCGAGATAACCGGAAACCTCGAAGTACATGACCCCCATCAGGATCGCACTCCACGCCACGAACAACGAACTGTACAGCGCCAGCAAGCGGCTGCTGGAGGAGCGCCAACCGTCAGACGGGTTCGGCAATGACATAACCCGAGCCTCGCACTGTGCGGATCAGCGGGACATTGCCCGGCGGGTCGATCTTCTTGCGCAGGCGGCCGATGTGCACGTCGATCAGGTTGGTGCCGGGATCGAAGTGATAGCCCCAGACTTCCTCGAAAATCATCATCCGCGACAGGATCTGGCCGCTGTTGCGCATCAGAAACTCCAGCAGTTTGTACTCGGTCGGCAGCAGCGTCAGCACCTGCTCGGCGCGACGGGCTTCGTGGCTGATCAGGTCGAGTTGCAGATCCGCCACCTGCAAGGTGGTCGGTTGGGCGCCGTTGCTGTTCTGCCGGCGCAGCAACACTTCAACCCGGGCGGCCATTTCATCGGTGGCGAACGGTTTGGTCAGGTAGTCATCGCCACCGGCGCGCAAGCCGCGCACGCGCTCGTCGACGTCGGAGAGGGCGCTGATCATCAGGATCGGTGTGGCCACGCCCATGGTGCGCAGGGTGGTGACGATGGCCAGGCCATCGAGTTCCGGCAGCATGCGGTCAAGGGTGATCAGGTCGTAGTTGCCGCTGACGGCGCGGTCCAGGCCTTCACGGCCGTTGTCGACCCAGTCCACGTCGAGGCCGTGGCTGCTCAGTTCGGCGACAATTTCCCGGGCGGTCACGGCGTCGTCTTCGATGGTCAGGATGCGAGTCATGGTGGGCCTGCTGGTCTGTTCAAACGCAATGGCAGCATTTTGCCAAGATTTTGCGCTGGCGCTTTAAATTAACTTTCATGTTTTAGCGGATAGAAACGCGATGGCGCGGCTTTTGTGCCAATGCATAAAACCCGCTGATATCGACCCGTTGTTGCAAATTGCATGGTCCTGGGAAGTTCATAATTTTTAACTGATTGAATTAAAACGAATTATTTAATGTTGGCGACTGGCACGGTCACTGCAATTCCTCTGATGACGAGTTGTAACACCATTTTTCATGCCTGGAGCACTACAACAATGAATAGATCCTCTGATGGGTTTTATCCTGCCTACGAAGGAGAGTCGAGCAACGTCTCAGGGGTGTCCTGGGGCGCGATTTTCGCAGGGGCTGCCGCTGCAGCGGCACTGTCGCTGATTCTGGTGCTGTTGGGTTTCGGTCTGGGCTTCTCCGCCGTTTCACCCTGGGCCGGTGAGGGCGTCAGTGCCAAGGGCCTGGGCATTTCAACCATCATCTGGCTGGCCGCCACACAAATCATCGCTTCGGGACTGGGTGGCTACATCGCCGGTCGCCTGCGGGTGAGATGGGCCAACATGCACGGTGACGAAGTGTACTTTCGCGACACCGCCCATGGCTTCCTCGCCTGGTGCGTAGCAACGCTGGTTACCGCGACGCTGGTGGTCGGCTCGGTCAGCAGCATCGTCAGCGGCGGTGTGCAGGCCGGTGCAAGCGTTGCCGGTGGCGCAGCCAGTGCGATGACCCAAGCAGCCGGCACCGCAGCGTCCAACACTGACAGCGATCAGTACGGCTACTTCGTCGACAGCCTGTTCCGCGACGATCGTCCCGCCGCCGTCAGCGATGACGCCGCCCGTGGCACCGTGACCCGGATCTTCGCCCAGAGCCTGGCCAACGGTCAGCTCAGCGCCGAAGACCGTAGCTACCTCGCCCAACTGGTCGCCCAGCGTACCAACCTGACTCAGGCCGACGCCGAACGTCGGGTCGATGAAATCTACGCTCGCACCCAGAAGGCAATCGCCGACGCCAAGGTTAAAGCGCAACAAGCTGCCGACACCGCCGCCAAAGTCGCTGCCTGGACTTCGTTGTGGATGTTCATCGCGCTGCTGGCTGGTGCGTTCTTCGCCAGTCTCTCGGCCACCTTCGGCGGTCGCCGCCGGGATGCGGTCGAGTACGTCGAAGTCGAAACCTACACCACGACCACGCTGCCGCCAGTCCGTTAATCAAGGAGAACCACCATGCGCTCACTACTGCTGTTTTTCCTCGGCGTTCCAATCCCGATCATCATCCTGATCGCCCTGTTTGTGCACTGATTACTTGAGGCATATGCCTTGGCCGCTTCCACCTTCGGGTTGAAGCGGCTTTTTGCTGTCTGGCCGAAGGCGCAGAACCGACCAGTCATTTCCATGGCGTGGATCAATATTCGTCGGCGCAATATCCCCTACCGTGAAATTTCCAGGCCCTTGCCGCTGGATCGACTACATTGCTTGCGCGCACTTTGCTGCGCGAGCAGGAATAACCTGCCGGCCCGATAGAGAGCGATAACCCCCACGAGCCGGCGAGGTGTAGTGCAGCAAGGAGCTGTTTCAACCTCACCTGAACCTTTTCACGGATGATCATTGCAATGCACTGCCTAGAAAGAACCTTCGATATCCAGCCTTTGACGCAGGCGGATATGACTGTCCACATCAACGGCCAGCCGGTCACCGCCGCCATTGGCGAAACCGTGCTCAGCGTCATTCAGTCCCTCGGCGTGCGCCAGGTCGCGCGCAACGATCACAACCAGATCAGCGGTGCCTATTGCGGCATGGGCGTGTGCCAGTGCTGCCTGGTGAAAATCAATGGCCGGCACAAGCGCCGCGCCTGCCAGACCGTGGTGCGCGAGGGCATGTTGATCGAAACCCAGGTCAACCGTATTCACGGGCAGGAGGTGGTATGAGCCTGCATCCGGTGATCGTCGGCGGTGGCCCGGCGGGAATGGCCGCGGCCATCGAACTGGCCCTGCACGGGGTGCGCTGCACCTTGCTTGAAGAAGCTTCGCGTCTTGGCGGCGTGGTCTATCGCGGGCCGCTGCGTGACGGGGTGCAGCTCGATTATCTGGGGCCGCGTTATTCCGAGGCTTTGGGCAAATTGCACGGTGATTTTCAGGAGCAGTCCGGGCTGATCGACGTGCGTCTCAACCACCGCGTGGTCGGCGCCGAAGGCACGCGCTCGCTGGTGGTGCTGGACGGCGACGAGCGTCTGCACGAAATCCGATACCCGCAGTTGCTGCTGGCCGCCGGTTGCCACGAGCGCAGCGTGCCGTTTCCCGGCTGGACCTTGCCCGGTGTGATCATGCTCGGCGGTCTGCAATTGCAGATCAAAAGCGGCGTGGTCAAACCGCAGGGGCCGGTGGTGATTGCCGGCACCGGGCCGCTGTTGCCACTGGTGGCGACCCAGTTGCATGCGTCGGGCGTGAGTGTGGCGGGTGTCTACGAGGCCTGTGCGTTCGGCAAGATCGCCAAGGAAAGCCTGGCGCTGCTGAACAAGCCGCAGTTGTTCCTCGATGGCTTGAGCATGCTCGCTTATCTGAAACTGCACGGCATCCCGATGAACTACGGCTGGGGCGTGGTCCAAGCGCACGGCGAAGGCGAACTGAAAAGCGTCAGCGTGGCGCCGTACTCGGCAACGTGGGAGCCGGACATGAGCCGCGTCGAACGCTTCGAAGCGAAGACGCTGGCGGTCGGCTACGGCTTCATTCCGCGTACGCAGCTGAGTCAGCAGATGGGCCTGGATCACGGCTTCAGCGACGACGGCTACCTGCGCGCCAATGCCAACATCTGGCAGCAAAGCAGCGAGCCCCACGTGCATCTGGCCGGTGACATGGGCGGTATTCGCGGCGGCGAAGCGGCGATGCTGGCCGGCAAGATCGCGGCGACCTCGATCCTGCTGCAACGCGGTGTGCTGGAGGAGGAACTGGCGCGAGTCCGTCGCGACCGTTACCTGGGCAAACTCAAAGCCATCGTGCGTTTCCGCGCGGCGGTGGATCGCTACACCGAACGCGGTGTCGGGCAGACCGCATTGCCGGCCGCCGACACGGTGATCTGCCGCTGCGAACATGCGACCCGCGCCGACATCGACCGCGCCCTGGAGCAGGGCGTACAAGACATCGCCAGCCTGAAAATGCGCACTCGCGTAAGCATGGGCGATTGTCAGGGGCGGATGTGCGTCGGCTATTGCAGCGACCGCTTGCGTCAGGCCACCGGGCGCAAGGATGTTGGCTGGCTGCGACCGCGTTTCCCGATCGATCCGATTCCCTTTTCCGCGTTCCAGTCCCTCGGCACGGAGGCCGTTTCCCATGAGTAAGTTCTATGACGTGGTCATCGCCGGCGGCGGTGTGATCGGTGCGTCCATCGCCTATCAGTTGTCCAAGCGCAAAGACCTCAAGGTCGCGTTGATCGACGCCAAGCGTCCGGGCAACGCGACCCGCGCTTCAGCCGGCGGTCTGTGGGCGATTGGCGAGTCGGTGGGGCTGGGCTGCGGGGTGATTTTCTTCCGCATGATGTCGGCCAACCGCAAGCGCGAAACCCAGGGCGCGGCAGTGGCGGTGGACTCCAGCACGCCGCACATCCTGCCGCCGTCGTTCTTCGATTTTGCCTTGCAGTCCAACGCGCTGTACCCGGCGCTGCACCGTGAGCTGAAAGACAATCACGGAATGGATTTCAAGTTCGAAAAGACCGGGCTCAAATTCGTCATTTATGACGATGAAGACCGGTTGTACGCCGAGCACATCGTCGGCTGCATCCCGCATCTGGCCGATCAGGTGCGCTGGCTCGATCAGGCTGCATTGCGCGAGTCCGAGCCGAGTGTCAGCCATGAAGCGCGCGGTGCGCTGGAGTTTCTCTGCGACCATCAGGTCAGCCCGTTCCGCCTGGCCGACGCCTACACCGAAGGCGCCCGGCAGAATGGCGTGGCCATGTTCGTCAACACCAACGTCACCGGCGTGCTGCACCACGGTCGGCGGGTGACTGGCGTACAGACGGCCGAAGCCGGGGTGTTCCACTGCAAGACCCTGATCAACGCCGCGGGTGCCTGGGCTGCAGACTTGAGCGAATGGGCGACCGGCATCCGCATTCCGGTGAAACCGGTGAAAGGTCAGATCCTGCTGACCGAACGCCTGCCGAAAATCCTCAACGGTTGCCTGACCACCAGCGATTGCTACATGGCGCAGAAGGACAACGGCGAAATCCTCATCGGCAGTACCACCGAGGACAAGGGCTTTGACGTCACCACGACCTGGCCGGAAATCGCCGGGCTGGTGCAGGGCGCGGTGCGTTGTCTGCCGGAACTGGCGGACATCAACCTCAAGCGCACCTGGGCCGGGCTACGGCCGGGCTCGCCGGACGAGTTGCCGATTCTCGGGCCGATGGCCGGAGTGGAGGGTTATCTCAATGCCTGCGGGCATTTCCGCACCGGCGTGCTGACCTCGGCGATTACCGGAGTGTTGCTGGACAAACTGGTCAACGATGAACCGCTGCCGCTGGACATCACGCCGTTTCTGGCGGATCGGTTTGAAGTGGCGCCGGCCAAAGAAGAGAGGGAGCTGGAGATGGCCTGAACCTGTGGGAGTTTCCCACCTGATCGTTCCCACGCTCTGCGTGGGAATGCCTCAAGGGACGCTCCGCGTTCCAGCTCCGGAACGGACGCGGAGCGTCCCGGGCTGCATTCCCACGCGGAGCGTGGGAACGATCAACTCTGAAAACGTCAGGGCTTGCCCGATTGTTCTTCCAGTTGATCCGACTCGAACAACCGGGCCAGTTCCGCCCGCGCTTCCTGGGCGGTCTGCAGGACTTTGGCCGCGTCGTCGTACACCGCGTGTTGAGCCTCGAGCACCTGTTCGTCATGGTGCTTGAAGCGCTTGATCCGTGCATCGGCCTGGGCTTGGGTCAAGCCAAGGCCAACCAACGTGCGGCGGCTCATTTCCAGACTCGAGTAATAAGTCTCCCGGATCGGATCGGCACCGACATCCACCAACCGATGAACATGCTGCCGGTTACGCGCCCGGGCGATGATTTTCATGTGCGGGTAGAGCTTGCGCACGATTTCGGCAGTCTTGATGTTGGTTTCCGGATCGTCCGTGGCAATCACGAAATATTCCGCCTCACCAACCTTGGCCGCGTTGAGGATTTCCGGGCGCATCGGGTCACCGTAGAACACCGGCACACCACCGAAACTACGAGACAGTTCGATGGTTTCCACCGACGTATCCAACGCCACGAACTTGATGTTCTGCGCCCGCAGGATCCGCGCCACGATCTGACCCATCCGGCCCATGCCGGCGATCACGACACGTGGGGCTTCGGTTTCGATCTGACGGAATTTCTCCGGCACTTCTACCGGCTGCACTTTCGGGCTGACCAACCGTGCGCAGACCAGCAGCAACAACGGTGTGACCGCCATCGACAGGGTGATAGTCAGCACCAGCAGGTCGTACAAACGCGGTTCGAACAGGCCCTGATCGCGACCGATCTTGAACACCACAAAGGCGAATTCACCGCCCGCCGCCAGCACGATGCCGAGGCGAATCGCGCTGACCTTGTTCAACCCACCGGCCAGACGCCCGACCACAAACAGCAACGGCAACTTCAAGGCGATCAGCAGCAGCGTCAGCCCCAGCACCGTGATCGGCGCGCTCAGCAGCAGACCGAGGTTGGCGCCCATGCCGACGCTGATGAAAAACAGCCCCAGCAGCAGGCCCTTGAACGGCTCGATCTGCGCTTCCAGCTCATGGCGATATTCCGAATCCGCCAGCAGCAATCCGGCAAGAAACGCGCCCAACGCCATCGACACGCCGACCATGTCCATCAGCCACGCGGTGCCGATCACCACCAGCAACGCAGTGGCGGTGGAGACTTCCGGCAGACCGGTTTTCGCCACCACGCGAAACACCGGACGCAACAGATAGCGCCCGCCGATCACCACCACGGCGATGCTGCCGAGCACCTGCAAGCTGTGGCGCACATCGTCGGCAGTGCTGGTGTGGTGATCCACGCCCGCAAGCATCGGCACCAGCGCGATCAGCGGGATCGCGGCGATGTCCTGGAACAGCAGAATCGCAAACGCCAGCCGTCCGTGCGGGCTGGTCAGTTCCTTGCGCTCCGCCAGGCTTTGCAAGCCGAACGCGGTGGACGACAGCGCCAGACCCAGGCCCAAGACAATCGCGCTGTTCAGCGGCTGGCCGAACACCAGCAACGCCAGCACACCAATCACCGAACCGGTCAGCAGCACCTGCGCCAGACCCACGCCGAATACCGATTTGCGCATCACCCACAAACGTCGCGGCGACAGCTCCAGACCGATGATGAACAACAGCAAAACCACGCCCAGTTCCGAGATATGGCTGACGCTTTGCGGATTGCCGATCAGGCCCAGCACCGACGGGCCGATGATCACCCCGGCAAACAGATAGCCGAGCACTGCGCCCAGTTGCAGGCGCTTGGCCAGGGGAACGGTAAGCACGGCGGCCAGAAGAAAAACGACGGCGGCTTGTAACAGATTGCCTTCATGGGGCATGAGCGGAACTCCAGTAACGCGGTACGGCGGGGGCGACAAGGATAAAGGTTGCAACAATGGCAGATCTACCGCATGCCCGGCTTGAGCAGATGTGCTTGTGTAATAATTTGCATCAATTGGTTACATTTATAGCCTCAGCGAATCAATCCTCCAGAGTTTTCCATGGCCATCAACTTCGACCTCAACGACCTGCAAGCCTTTCGCGCGGTGGTCGAACAGGGCAGTTTCCGCAAGGCCGCCGACACCGTGCGCCTGTCGCAACCGGCCCTGAGCCGACGCATCGAAAAGCTCGAAGACGCCCTCGGCGTGAAGCTGTTCGAACGCACCACGCGCAAGGTCAGCCTGACCCAGGCCGGACGCGGTTTCATGCCCAGCGTCGAACGTTTGCTCGACGATCTGGACGTCGCGTTGCTCGGCATCAGTGAAGTCGCCTCGAACCGGCAGGGCCACGTGACTGTCGCCTGCGTGCCGTCGGCGGCGTATTACTTCATGCCGAGCGTGGTCGCCCGCTATCACCGGCAGTTCCCGCGCATCAAAGTCAAAGTCCTCGATTCCAGCGCCCACGACGTGCTGAGCGCGGTGGTCAATGGCGAGGCGGATTTCGGTTTGAGTTTCATGGGCACCCAAGAGGCGGGCGTGGATTTCGAGCCGCTGGTGCAGGAGAGCTACGTGGTCGCCTGTCGCCGCGATCATCCGCTGGCCGGGCGCAGCAGCGTGACCTGGGACGAGTTCTACCGGCAGGATTACATCTCGCTCGACAAGACCTCGGGCAACCGTTTTCTGCTGGATCAGGCTTTGGCCAAAGTGGTGCCGCAACGCCCGAGCATCTGCGAGACGCGGCATGTGACGACCATGATCGGTCTGGTGGAAGCGGGGCTGGGCGTGGCGGCGGTGCCGTTGATGGCGATGCCGGCGGCGGATCATCCGATCCTGACGCGGGTACCGCTGACCGAACCACAAGTGATGCGCAGCGTCGGCATCATCAAACGCCGGGGCCGTACGCTGACCCCGGCGGCATTGGAACTGGAGCGGCTGGTGGTGGAAATGAAAGTCCAGCCGCCGACGGTCAGCGCTTGACCGAATCCAGCCCGGTGGCCTGCACGTCAGGCTGGGCGGCAGGCGCGGCCAGATAAGCGAGCAAGGCTTTCGCTTCCTCTGGATGCTGCGCACCCACCGGAATCCCTGCTGCAAATCGTGTTACCGACTGCACCGACTCCGGAATCTTCGCCACAAAACTCACCCCTGGCACCGGCAGCAACTCGCTGACCTGCTGGAAGCCCAGTTGATAGTCGCCCGTGGCGACCACCGAGCCCACAGGGATTTTCGGGATCATCTTCGCCTTCGGTTTCAGCTGATCTTCAATGCCGAGTTTCTTGAACAACTGCTGCTCGATGTACACGCCGCTGGCGCTGTCGGAGTAGGCCACCGATTTTGCATCCAGCAGGGTTTTCTTCAGGTCATCGACATTGCTGATGTCCGGTTTTGGCGCACCTTCGCGCACCACCAGGCCGATTCGCGAATCTGCCAGTTCTACCCGCGACGCCGGGTCGACCTTGCCTTGCTTGATCAGATCATCGAGGGCGTAGCCGACCATGATCACCACGTCGGCCTTTTCGCCACGGGCAAGGCGATTGGGGATTGCCTCCGGTGCCTTGCCCATCGACGGGCCGAGTTGGGTGTCCAGGGTGTTGCCGGTGGCGGCGGCGAATTTCGGCCCGAGGATCTTGTAGGCAGCGGTAAAACCGCCGGAGGTCATGACCCGCAACTCTTCGGCCTGGGCCGCAACGTTGAACGCAAGACCGGCGAGCAGGGCTGTAACGGTAAACAATTTTTTCATGGTGATGTTCTCAGGCAGTAGCAGGTTGCAGACGACCGCCGGCGCGGCGATACAGATACAGCGTCGCACCCAGTGCGCAGAGCGCGCCGATGCTCATCCAGTAACCCGGAGCGGCTTTGTCGCCGGTGTACTGGATCAGGAAGGTCGACATCGCTGGCGTGAATCCGCCGAACACGGCGGTGGCGAGGCTATAGGCCAGGGAGAAACCGGCCACGCGCACTTCTACCGGCATGATTTCGGTCAGGGCCGGAATCATCGCGCCGTTGTACAGGCCGTAGATAAACGACAACCACAACAGCGACAGCAGCATGTGGCTGAAGCTTGGCGCCTGCACCAGATACGACAGCGCCGGATACGTGGTGGCCAGGGCCAGCAACGCCATGGCGATCAGCACCGGACGGCGCCCGACACGATCGGACAACGCGCCGCCAATCGGCAGCCAGAAAAAGTTGGAAACGCCCACCAGCAGTGTCACCAGCAACGCATCGGAGGTGCTCAGGTGCAGCACGGTTTTACCGAAGGTCGGTGCGTACACGGTGATCAGGTAAAACGCGGTGGTGGTCAGGGCAACCATCAGCATCCCGCCCAGCACTACGCCCCAGTTCTGACCGAGGGTGCGGAACACTTCCTTCATGCTCGGACGATGTTTACGTGCGGCGAACTCTTCGGTTTCCGCCAGATTGCGTCGCAGAAAGAAGATGAACGGGACGATCATGCAGCCGACGAAAAACGGAATCCGCCAGCCCCAATCGGCGACCGCTTGCGGTGCCATCCACTGGTTCAAGCCATAACCCAGCGCAGCGGCGACGACGATGGCCACCTGCTGACTGGCCGACTGCCAGGCGGTGAAGAAGCCTTTGCGACCGGGCGTGGCGATCTCCGAGAGATACACCGAAACCCCGCCCAGTTCCGCACCCGCGGAGAAGCCTTGCAACAGCCGCCCGATCAACACCAGCGCCGGGGCAAACAGGCCGATGGTTTCATATCCGGGCACCAGCACAATCAGGATCGTGCCGCTGGCCATGATCGACAGGGTGACGATCAGACCTTTGCGCCGACCGACGTCATCGATGTACGCGCCGAGCACGATAGCCCCCAGCGGACGCATCAAAAAGCCTGCGCCGAACACTGCAAAAGTCATCATCAGAGAGGCGAACTCACTGCTCGCCGGGAAGAACACCGCCGCGATCTGCGTGGCGTAGAAGCCGAACAGAAAGAAGTCGAACTGTTCGAGGAAGTTACCCGAGGTCACCCGGAAAATGGCGCCGGCCCGCGAGCCGCCGTGTGGGATTGAGGCTGTCATAGAAAAGTACTCCACCGCTTTTATGACGTGCGCGACGGGGAGGCGGCGCACGGTTTTTATTGGGGCGGATAGTGGCGCGCAGGGATCGATTTGTTAATTGCATAGTTGGCATTGATTGATGTGCGGAGCGGATCAATGCAGTTGTTCCTATTTAGCGACTGTTCCTACGAAGACTGACGAAGCGCCTTACATAAAATCACTGCCTTCCCTTGATAGCGTGCCCGCCAATTCTCGCGAGCACGAACCACGGACGGTTTGGACATCGCGCTCTTTTCCTCTTTGCTTAAGGATAAGCGTATGTTCCGGTCGGCCAATGCGGCGCATTTCGTGTTGCAGATTCCTGCGATCCGCCACGACTTCAAGGTCCTGGCCTTCAGCGGCACCGAAGCGATCAGCACCCTCTACGGCATTCACATTGAACTGGTCAGCGAACACCCGGATTTCGATCTGGAAAGCTTGCTTGCCCGACCCGCGTTTCTGCAGTTTGGCCACAACGGCGAAGGCATTCACGGGCATATCGAGGATGTGTTGGCGGGTGAGTCGGGCAAGCGTCTGACCCGCTACCACCTGACACTGGTGCCGGCGCTGCACTACTTGCAGTTCAGTCGTGATCAGCGGATTTTCCAGCAGCGTACGGTGCCGCAGATCATCGCGCAGGTGCTCAAGGGGCACGGCATTCAAGCGGATGCCTTCAGCTTTCATGTCGCGGTGAATCCGCCCCGTGATTACTGCACCCAGTACGGCGAATCCGATCTTGAGTTCATCCAGCGCCTGTGCGCCGAGGACGGTATCGCCTGGCATCACCAGCACTCGGTGGACGGGCATCTGCTGGTCTTCACCGATGACCAGGTGTTTTTACCCAAGCTTGGCGCCACGCCCTATCGGCAGGACTCCGGCATGGTGGCCGAGCACTCGGTGGTCAGCCGTTTCAGCATTCGTACCGGCACCCGCACCAGCACGGTCGTGCGCCGCGACTATGACCTCAAGCGCCCGAGCCTGCTGGTCGAGAGTCGCTTTACCGCCGATTTCACTCCGGTGCTGGAGGATTACCGCTATCCGCTGTTGATCGAGAACGAAAGACGCGGCAAGCAGCTCGCAC